>JAYZBS010000093.1:0-45750 GCA_036338635.1 Pseudomonadota bacterium
TCGGCGACTTGGTATCGCGCGACTTGTCGCCCCGGAGAGGGGCCGCGATGACGGAATATTCGAAAGCCTGATCTGACATCGACCCTGTCCTGAAGAGGGGCCGCGCCGCAGTTGCGGCACCGCCCGGGTGATCCTATTGGCCCAGCTTCCGCGCGACCAGTTCGTTGACGGCTGCCGGGTTCGCCTTGCCGCCGGTGGCCTTCAACACCTGGCCGACGAACCACCCCGCCAGCTTGGGATTGGCCTTGGCCTTCTCCACCTGAGCCGGGTTGTCAGCGATGATCTGGTCCACGGCCGCCTCGATGGCGCCCAAATCCGTGACCTGCTTCATGCCCCGCGCCTGGACGATCTGAACCGGATCGCCGCCTTCGGTCCAGAGGATCTCGAACAGGTCTTTGGCGATCTTGCCAGAGATGTCGCCGCGCCCGATCAGGTCGATCACGCCGCCCAGCTGCGCGGCCGTCACGGGCGAGGTCTGGATCGTCAGCCCTTCCTTGTTCAGGCGGCCGAAGAGTTCATTGATGACCCAGTTCGCGGCCATCTTTCCGTCGCGCCCCTCGGCCACGGCCTCGAAGAAGTTCGCGCTCTCGACCTCGGCCGTCAGCACGCCAGCGTCGTATTCCGATAGGCCAAGGACGGTGACGAAGCGGGCCTTCTTCTCATCCGGCAATTCGGGCATCGACGCGGAGATGTCGTCGATCCACGCCTGCTCGATATCCAGCGGCAGCAGGTCCGGATCGGGGAAATAGCGATAGTCGTGCGCCTCTTCCTTGGACCGCATCGACCGGGTTTCGCCACGGTCGGGGTCATAGAGCCGGGTTTCCTGTACGATGCTGCCGCCGTCCTCCAGGATGGCGATCTGGCGGCGGGCCTCGTATTCGATGGCGGCCTGGATGAAACGCAGCGAGTTCATGTTCTTGATCTCGCAGCGCGTGCCCAAGTGGCCGAAATCACCGGTTTCCTGAAAGCGTTCATAGTCGCCCGGCTTGCAGACGCTGACGTTCACGTCGGCTCGCAGGTTGCCGTTCTGCATATTGCCGTCGCAGGTCCCCAGGTAACGCATGATCTGGCGCAGCTTGCTGACATAGGCGGCCGCCTCCTCGGGGCCGCGGATGTCGGGGCGGCTGACGATCTCCATCAGGGCGACGCCGGTGCGGTTCAGGTCCACGAAGGACATGGTCGGGTCCATGTCATGGATCGACTTTCCGGCGTCTTGTTCCAGGTGAATGCGTTCGATCCGGACGCGGCGGGCGATGCCGGGGGCCATGTCCACGATGACCTCTCCCTCGCCAACGATCGGGTGATAGAGTTGGCTGATCTGATAGCCCTGCGGCAGGTCTGGATAGAAATAGTTCTTGCGATCGAAGGCGCTGCGCAGGTTGATCGCGGCCTTTAGGCCCAGCCCCGTCCGCACGGCCTGCGCCACGCAAAATTCGTTGATGACGGGCAGCATGCCGGGCATGGCGGCATCGACGAAGGCGACGTTGCTGTTCGGCTCGGCGCCAAAAGCAGTCGAGGCGCCAGAGAACAGCTTGGCTTTCGAGGCGACTTGGGCGTGCACTTCGAGGCCGATGACCAGTTCCCATTCACTTTTGGCTCCCTGGATCACCTTGGGGGCGGGGGGAGTCAGGGTCAGGTCAAGCATGGAGGCCTCGTCTGCGGCTATCGGGTCTGCCGGCGTTATTAGGGCAAGGCTGAGGGATTGTCACGGTCTGGCGGTCGACGGCGCGATGCCCGACGAATCGGCAGCATCAACAGTTCAAGGGATAATAAACGATGAATTGTCGGTAATCTTTGGTGCGCTGAAAGTCCGGTCGGCGGATTTCCGACCATCGGGAGAGATGCGCGAGGCGCGATCCTGCCGACGCAAAATGCGGTATCTTGCGGCATTTTGCAGACCGGATATGGCGGAAGGCGACGAAACCGCCCTTCGAGGTCCCAATGCGCGCTGCGCTTTCCCTTGCCGCCCTTGCCCTGGTGGCTGCCTGTTCCACGACCCCCTCTGCCGCGCCGGATGCGCAGGTCGAGGCTCAGGAGATGGCCCTGATCCAGGAGCCCCCGATGCGGTGGGGAGAGCGCAACGGTTCCGATGAGTGGACCCGCGCCACGCTGGCGGCGCTGGACCGCGAAGGCGTGACGATCATGTCGCGTGTGCCGAACGATATCACCGAATTCTGCCCTAACTATCGCCAGCTGGCGCAGCCTGGCCGCAAGGCTTTCTGGGCAGGCCTGCTGTCGGCGGTGGCCAAGCATGAAAGCACCTACAACCCGCAGGCGTCGGGTGGTGGTGGCAGGTGGCTGGGGCTGATGCAGATCGCGCCTGCGACCTGGCGGCACTATGGCTGCGACGGCAATATCAAGAATGGGGCCGACAACATGGCCTGCGCCGTCAAGATCATGTCGCACCAGGTCGGCCGCGACAATGCGGTGGCCCGTGACGGCAGCGGCTGGCGGGGCGTGGCGCGGGACTGGGCACCGATGCGCAGCGCGTCGAAGCGCGCCGACATCGCGGCTTGGACCTCAAGTCAGAGCTATTGCTCGGCAAAGGGCTGAACACAGGTCCCGGGATGCAGCAGGGGCGAGCACTGCTCGCCCCTTATTGATTCAGCGCAGGGCGACCAGGATGCGTGCCCAGGACCGGGCACCCTTGGCGAAGCTTTCGACGTCATACTTCTCGTTCGGCGAGTGGATGCGGTCATCGTCGCGGGCAAAGCCGATCAGCAGCGAGTCCATGCCGAGGATCTCTCGAAAATCGCCCGCGATCGGGATGGACCCGCCGGCACCGATGTAGGCCGCCTCCTGGTCCCATTCCTCGGTGAGGGCATCCTTGGCCAGACCGAAGGCGGGGTCAGAGATGTCCATGACGCTGGCCGGGCTGGCACCGTGGTCGTGGAAGGAGACGCGGCAATCGGCTGGCACGAAGCTGCGAATGTGGTTCTGGAAGGCGTCGCGGATGCGCTGCGGGTCCTGCTGGCCGGCCAGGCGGAAGCTGACCTTGGCGCGGGCCTGCGCCGGAAGCACGGTCTTGAAGCCCGCGCCGGCATAGCCGCCGGCAATGCCGTTGATCTCGGCCGTGGGCCGGTTCCAGACCATCTCGAGCGGGGTGCGGCCGGTCTCTCCGATAGGGGTCGACAGGCCGACGCGACCCAGGAACTCGGCCGCGTCGAACCCAAGCGCCTCCCAATCCCGCGCCAGTTCGGGGGGCAGGTCGGCAACGCCATCATAGAAGCCGGGCAGCGTGACGCGACCCTGGTCATCTTTTAGCGCGGCCAACGCTTTTGACAGAATCATGATCGGGTTTGCCGCCAACCCGCCGAAGCTGCCCGAATGCAGGTCGCGATCCGCGGCCTCGATCACCACCTCTTGCCCGACAAGCCCGCGCAACTGCGTGGTGATCGCAGGCCTGCCGTCGGCATAGCGGGCCGTGTCGCAGATCACCGCCAGCGAGGCCTTCAGCTCGTCCGCATGCTGCTGCAGGAACGGTCGAAGCGACGGCGAGCCCGACTCTTCCTCGCCCTCGAACAGCAGGATCAGGTCGGTCGGCAGGGTGCCGTGAACGGCCTTCCAGGCGCGGAACGCCTCGACGAAGGTCATCAGCTGGCCCTTGTCGTCCGATGCGCCGCGCCCGCGGATGACCCGTCCCTGCGGCGTCTCCTCGATGGCGGGATCGAATGGCGGGCGGTCCCACAGCTCCAGCGGATCGACCGGCTGGACATCATAGTGGCCGTAGAACAGCAGAGGGCGCGCACCACCGGGCGCCGAGCGCGCGACGACCATCGGATGACCCGGCGTGTCGTGCACCACGGCGTCGAAGCCCAGACCGACCAACTCGGCATGCAGCCACTCGGCCGCGGCCCGTACATCGCCCGCATGCGCCGGATCCGTCGAGATCGAGGGGATGCGCAGGAACTCGGTCAGTCGCGACAGGGCGTCGTCGAGGCCCTTGTCCAACTGCGTCAGCATGTCCCCCAGACTTGATTGATCGGCCATTATTGCTACCTTTTTCTATGTCGGTGGCACGCCGGCGACTGCTTCTTTGGTCCAGTCGCGACGTTTTGGATCTGTCATTTTCGCCGTTTGACCTCTATCAAGGCACAAAGCGCGCGGTCGGAGAATGATCGCACCCAGCCAGCTACGCAAGGGATCGCCCGCATGAAGTACGACGCCGCATTGGATCAGGCCATTTCGCGACTGCACGAGGAAGGGCGTTATCGGACCTTTATCGACATCGAGCGCGCGAAGGGCCGGTTCCCGCAGGCGGTGTGGAACCGCCCGGACGGCCAGCAGCAGGAAATCACTGTCTGGTGCGGCAACGACTATCTTGGCATGGGCCAACACCCCGTCGTCCTGGCCGCGATGCACGAAGCGTTGGACGCGACCGGCGCAGGGTCGGGAGGCACGCGCAACATCAGCGGCACGACCGTCTATCACAAGCACCTGGAATCCGAGCTTGCCGATCTGCACGATAAGGAGGCCGCTCTGGTATTCTCGTCGGCCTATATCGCCAATGACGCGACGCTTTCCACGCTGCCCAAGCTGTTCCCCGGTCTAATCATCTATTCGGACGAACTGAACCACGCATCCATGATCGAAGGGATCAAGCGCAACGGCGGCGCCAAGCGGATCTTCCGGCACAACGACCTGGCCCATCTGCGCCAGCTGCTCCAGGCCGACGATCCGGCTGCGCCCAAGCTGATCGCATTCGAATCGATCTATTCCATGGACGGCGACTTTGGCCCCATCGAGGCAATCTGCAATCTGGCGCGTGAATTCGGGGCGCTGACCTATCTGGACGAGGTGCATGCTGTCGGCATGTACGGCCCGCGCGGCGGCGGCGTGGCCGAGCGTGACCACCTGGCCGGTCGCATCGACATTATCAACGGCACGCTCGGTAAGGCGTTCGGCGTGTTCGGAGGCTATATCGCGGCCAGCGCCAAGATGTGCGACGCGATCCGATCCTATGCGCCGGGCTTCATCTTCACGACCTCGCTGCCGCCTGCCGTGGCGGCCGGTGCGGCGGCGTCCATCGCGTTCCTGAAGACGCCCGAGGGACAGAAGCTGCGCGACGCCCAACAGTTGCATGCGCGCATCCTGAAGATGCGGCTGAAGTCGCTCGGCATGCCGATCATCGATCACGGCAGCCATATCGTGCCCGTGCATGTCGGCCATCCGGTCCACTGCAAGGCACTGTCGGACATGCTGCTGCGCGACTACGGCATCTATGTCCAGCCGATCAATTTCCCGACCGTTCCCCGCGGCACCGAGCGTCTGCGTTTCACGCCCTCGCCCGTACATGATCCCAAGCAGATCGATCACCTTGTGCGTGCAATGGATGCGCTATGGTCGCACTGTGCCCTGAATCGCGCGGAATTGAGTGCGTAACACAATCCCTGCGTGAACTGCTCTCGCCCGCGTGATAACCTGCGGGTAAACAAGCGTTGGTACTGTCCGATTCGGATAGCCATATAACAGGCTTATGAGGCATACGGGATGAGCAGGCTGCGGGCACATGACCCGGCAGAGGGGTTCGCGCAGGTGGAGGTGAACGCTTCCTTCCTAGACGACGATACGCGTTTGGGCGACCTCATGCGGGGAGAGCGCGCGACATTGGGCAAGTCACTGCTCGACGTCCAGCGAGAGTTGCGCATCCGCGCTTCCTATGTCGCCGCCATCGAAAATTGCGATATCTCGGCCTTCGACACGCCCAGCTTCATCGCGGGATATGTGCGGTCCTATGCGCGGTATCTCGGCATGGATCCGGACTGGACGTTCCGCCGCTTCTGCCAGGAATCGGGGTTCCAGCCGTCTCACGGCATGGCCGCCTCGGCCTCGGGTCCCAAGCCCGCGCGTCGGCCGTCCGATCCGGCAGAGGCCCTGGCCAATCCGCGCGCGCTGTTCATCCCGCAAGAGCGCAGCTTCTGGGCTGATGTCGAGCCACGGGCGATCGGCGCCGTCCTCGTGCTGTTGGCGGTCATTGCGGGTCTGGGATATGGCGGATGGGCCGTCCTGCAAGAGGTTCAGCGCGTCACGCTGCTTCCTGGCGACGATCTTCCCGCGGTCGTCACCGCGCTTGACCCGACCGAAGGTGCCGGCCTGTCCGATCCCGAACTTGTACAGTCCGAGGGCCGGGACATCGCGCAGTCGCTGCCGCAGCCCGAGGCGTTGGACCGACTTTATCGGCCACAAATCCTTGAGGCGCCTGTCCTGACAGCGCGCGACGGTCCCATCGCGGCCATCGATCCAGGGCTGATGGACAGCGGCGCGACGATCGACCAGGTGATCGCGTCGGTGGGCGGCGCTGCCGCAACGCAGCGAACCGCGGGGTTCAATCCCGCAGATTTCATCGGACCCGTCGCCCCGCCGCGGCTGGCACAGGCCCCGACCGAGCCGGGGGTACGGACCGTCGCCCCTGACGCCGCCCAGCTGGAGCTGCTGTCTGTGCGCCCAGCCTGGGTGCGCGTCACCTCGGCCGACGGCACGGTGTTGCTTGAAAAGATCATGGACGCCGGCGAACGCTTCGCCCTCCCTCGATTGGAGGAGCCGCCGATGCTGCGGACGGGGAATTCGGGCGCGGTCTATTTTGCGGTCAACGGCCAGGCTTACGGGCCCGCGGCCCCTGGTGCGCAGGTCGTCAGCAAGATCGAGCTGTCGGTGGATAGTCTGATCGGAAAGTTCGCCTTGGCCGACCTCTCCGCTGATCCCGAGTTGGCAGACATGGTCGCAGTGGCGCAGATTGCCACGCCAGCGGGGCAGGAATCGACCGTAGAGTAGGAATGGGCCGGACACCGGGTCCGGCCGCCACTCAGGCTTTCCAGGTTCGTTGCAGGACCGAGATCCAGTTCTCGCACGCGATCTTGCGGATCAGGTCGTCGCCATAGCCATGCGCCGTCATCGCCTGGATCAGTGCGGGCAGGGCGGCCGCATCCCCAAGATCGCGCGGCATCAGCGCACCGTCGAAGTCGGACCCTAGTGCCACACCATCTTCGCCAAGGATGCCGATCAGATGGTCCAGATGCCGCAGCATGACGCTCAGATCCTCGAGCGGCTGGCGACGCCCGTCGGGCCGCAGGAAGCTAGAGGCGAAGTTCAAACCGACCAGCCCGCCACTCTCGGCGATCTGGCGAAGTTGCCGGTCGGTCAGGTTGCGGCTGCTGGGGCTGATGTCGTGGACGCAGCTGTGGCTGGCGACCAGCGGCGCGTCGGACAGCCGGGCCACATCCTCGAACCCTGCCTGGTTCAGATGCGACAGGTCCAGCATGATGCCCAGGGCGTTGCAGTCCTGAACCAGTCGGCGCCCCGCATCAGTCAGTCCACCACCGATGTCCGGAGAGGACGGGAACGCAAAGGGCACCCCTTCGGCATAGGCGGTCGGCCGCGACCAGACCGGCCCCAGCGACCGCAGCCCTGCCGCATGCCACAGGTGCAGCGCGTCCTGATCACGGATCGCCTCGGCGCCCTCCATGTGCATGATGGCGGCGATGCGACCTGCTGCGATGCAGGCGCGCAGCTGCGCCGCGTTGCGCACCACCTCCAACGTGCCAGTACGTTCCAGCGACAAAAGAGCGGCGGCCTGCTCGAAGGCGTGGGGCAGCGCCTCGTCATGCGGGATCTGGTCAGGAAGGTCCATTGCAAAGGGCGGGTTCTCCATCAGGCGGACGGCGTCGGCGTCGTTCGGGCCGATCGGCGCGGGTATCCAGATTGCAAAGAACCCGCCGACCATGCCGCCGGCGCGCATGCGCGGCAGGTCCAGATGACCTGTGCCGTCCCCCTCGAGCCAAACGCGCGCACCGCCGCTGCCAGCCGCGACCACGCGCTGCAGGAAATCGTTGTGGCCGTCGAAGACAGGTATCATGGCGTCGTCCTTTCGCTTCATCGGCCGAAGATTGCACGTCCTGCAGTTCGGCCGCAATGCTTTGCGGCGCCGGGTGACCGCGCTAGGCTGGCTGGCAGAGCCATGCCAGCAGAAGGACGCCAGCCATGCCCACCATCAATGCCGACTTTCAGGGTCAGACGGTCATCACCACCTTCGAGGTGACGCCGGGCAGCGCCCATGACGTGCTGGACCTGCTGACGGACGCCTGGTCGCAGGTCATCAGCCGTCAGCCCGGCTGCCTTGGCGGCGCAATCCATCTGAACGACGCCCAGACCCGTATCGCGACCTATTCGCAATGGCGCGACCGCCGCGACTATCAGGCAATGCTGCGCGACCCCGAGATGCGTCGCCGCAACCGCGACATCCACGCCATGTGTAAAAGCTTTGAACCCGTGATGTACGAGGTGCAGGGCGTCTATCCCTGATGCTGCAGGTGCAGAAACAGGGTGCATTCGGCTGACGCGCTGCTAGGCTGGACTGAAATCGACGGAGGGACAGCATGGCGGGCCGGATCATCACCGTGGCGCAGCAGAAGGGCGGGTCCGGCAAGACCACGCTGGCGGTGAACCTGGCGGTCTGTCTGCACGCGCGGGGGCATTCGGTGGCTTTGGTCGATACCGATCCGCAGGGCAGCATGGGCCGCTGGTTCATGGAACGGATGCAGGCGCGGGGCGAGGACGAGGCAATGGATTTCTCGACCTCGTCCGCCTGGGGGGCCAGCTATGAATCCGAGAAGCTGAAGAAGCGCTTCGACTTCGTGATCATCGATACGCCGCCCAAGATCGACAGCGATCTGCGACCTGCGCTGCGGGTGGCCGACCTGGTGCTGGTCCCGGTGGCCAGCAGCCATGTGGACCTGTGGGCGACCGAGGGCGTCATAGACCTGGCGCGGCGTGAAAAGGCCGAGGTGCTGGTGGTCCTCAATCGGACACGGCCGAACACCCGGCTGTCGGCCGAGGTGGCGCAGAAGGCAGCCGAACTGGGCGCCGCGGTGGCGACCGTGCAGGTGTCGAACCGCGTCGGCTATGCCGAAAGCCTGGGCCAGGGACTGGGCGCGATCGAGCGTGCGCGGTCGGGTCCCGTCAACGACGAGATGGCCGCGCTGACGGACGAGGTTCTGGCCGCGATGGCCTAGCCGATCAGGCTGTCCACCAAGTCGGGAACCGTTTTGGTTGCAGGTCCCAAGATGCGGCGATCGAAGTCGCGGGCGTTGCTGCTGGCGTCCATATTGAGCTCCAGGCAGTCGGCGCCGTTGCGCCCGGCATGCTGCGCGAAACCAGCCGCGGGATAGACGTTCCCCGACGTCCCGATCGCCACGAACAGGTCCGAATCCTCCAGCGCGGCCCAGATCTCCTCCATGTGCTGCGGGATCTCTCCGAACCAAACGATGTCGGGGCGCGAGGCAGGCCGGCTGCAGGCGGGGCAGGGATCGGTGACCGCCATGGTGGCCGGCGCGGGCCAGCGGTGGCCGCAGGCGGCACAGCAGGCGCGGTTCAGTGCGCCGTGCATGTGGATCACGCGCGGACTGCCGCCCTGTTCGTGCAGATCGTCGACGTTCTGCGTCACCAGCGTCAGGTCGTGATGCGCCGCCAGCCTGGCCAGCGCCTTGTGCGCGGCATTGGGCTGCGCGGCTGCGGCCGCCGCACGGCGCATGTCATAGAAGCGCAGCACCAGGCCCGGATCGCGGGCGAAGGCCTCGGGCGTGGCGACGTCCTCGATTCGGTGCTGTTCCCACAGCC
Source organism: Pseudomonadota bacterium (assembly GCA_036338635.1). Lineage (GTDB taxonomy): Bacteria > Pseudomonadota > Alphaproteobacteria > Rhodobacterales > Rhodobacteraceae > Paracoccus. The sequence goes on from JAYZBS010000093.1 coordinate 9,613, forward strand.
CGTCCGAGGCGCGGAACGTCGCAAGCCCGCTTTCGGCGGAGATCCCGGCGCCCGTCAGGACCGTGATGCGCATGGCGTCAGCGGCAGAGACGCTCGGCCTGGCTGGCGAAGTTGCGATAGCGGCGCCAGAAGGCGTTGTCGCTGTCGCGCTTCGAGGTACGGACCTCTTGTGCGCGGTGCGGGTCGCGGAAGAACTGTGCGGCCTGGCGCTGGTCGGATCGCGATAGCGTCTGGTTCGCCACCTGCTGGATGCACCCGCAGAGCGGCGCATTGCCGCGGGCGCGGTCGGACCGGACGCAGGCCGAGTCGATGGGCCCGGCCATGGCCAAGGGCGTGGTCATGACGACCGCAGCGGCCGCGATGATGAAACGGTTCAGCATGGACTGTCTCCTCGATTTCCGTGTGATTGACGGGCAGCCGGTTCACCCGGTCTCAGCGCCCTTGACGGTTTGGCAAGCCTAGCAGGAACGGGGCCGGCGCTCAATCACGCCGGCATGCGCTTTCATGCGGCGGGCGTCGGGCTGTATCCGGCCTCGACGATCGCCTGCCGGGCGGTGTCCGGGTCGATGTCGGTGACGGTGACGCGCTTGCGGTCAAGGTCCACTTGCGCTTGCCCGCCCTTTGCGGCAACGGCTTTTTCGACCGCTGCCTTGCAGTGACCGCAGGTCATGTCGGGAACGTCGAAGATCATGGCTTCCTCCGAAGGTGAAAGCCGGATCATGGTGGCCGCATCGCCGGGTGGCAAGATTGGAAAGGAGCCGTCATGATCGAGGCGATCGGACTGGATGCCGACGACACCCTGTGGGAGAATGAGACCTTCTTCCGCGTGACCGAGGCCGAGTTCTGCAGCCTGCTAGCCGAACACGGCGACGCCGAGGCGATTGCCGCGCAGCTCTTCGATACCGAGCGTGCGAACCTTGCCCGCTATGGCTATGGCATCAAGGGCTTCATGCTGTCGATGATCCAGACGGCGGTCCAGTTGACCGACGGGGCGGTGGACGGGCGGACGATCAGCCGCATCCTGGAGTTGGGCCAGGAAATGCTGGCGCACCCGGTGAACCTGCTGCCGGGTGTGCCCGAGGCGCTGGACCGCCTGGCAGGCCGCAGCCTCATCCTGATCACCAAGGGCGACCTGATGGACCAGGAACGCAAGGTCGCGGCCTCGGGCCTGGGCGAGCGATTCGCGGCTGTCGAGATCATGGCCGACAAGACTGCCGAGGCCTATGCCCGCGTTCTGCATGGGCAGGGCATCGCGCCCGAGCGGTTCCTGATGGCCGGCAACTCGATGCGAAGCGACGTGATCCCGGTGCTGGAGATCGGAGGTTGGGGCGTCTTCATCCCGCATGAGCTGACGTGGCTGGTCGAGCGGGTCGACGCGCCGGACCATCCCCGGCTGCGGCAGCTGGGAAGCATATCGGAGCTGCCGGCTCTGGTCGCCCGGTTGGAGGATGTGGCATGACGGCTGGCGCCGCCACCCCGCGGCTTGGCGAGAGCGGCCAGGCGGCGCTGTTCATGATCGCCTCGATGGCGATGTTCGCGGTCGAGGACGCGTTCATCAAGACCCTGACCCGAGGCATGCCGATCTGGCAGCTGCTGGCCACGACGGGCGTCCTGGCGGCCGGTGTCTTCTGGCTGCGACTCGCCAGTCGCGGCGGGCGGCTGTGGACGCGGGGGCTGCTGCACCCGATGGTCCTGCTGCGCAACCTGGGCGAGGTGATCGGCGCGGTCAGCTTCGTCACCGCGCTGGCGATCGGTGAACTGGCGTCCACCTCGGCCATCCTGCAAGTGCTGCCGTTGACCCTGGTCCTGGGTGCGGCGCTGTTTCTGGGCGAGAAGGTGGGCTGGCGACGATGGGCCTCGGTCGCGGTGGGGTTTGCGGGCGTGCTGCTGATCCTGCGGCCCGGCACGGCGGCGTTCCAGCCGGGCATGCTGTGGGCGGTGGCGGGGGTCGCCGGGCTGACGCTGCGCGATCTGGCCACGCGAAGGGTGCCGAGCGACGTGGCGTCGGACCAGCTGTCGGCCTCGGCCTATGCGGCGATGGTGCCGGCGGGGCTGGTACTGGGCACCCTGGGCGGGCAGGGGGCGGTTGTGCCGGATCTGACGCAGGTGGCGCTGCTGGCCGGCACTGTGGTGTTCGGGGTTTTGGGATACGCGACGCTGATCGCGGCATCGCGGTTGGGAGAGGCCTCGGTCGTGGCGCCATTCCGCTATACCCGTCTAGGCTTCGCGCTGCTTGTGGCGGCCCTGGTCTTTGGCGAGCGACCGGACCTGCCGATGCTGATCGGGGCGGGGCTGATCGCTGTAGCGGGGATCTATACGATGTGGCGCGAGGCCGGGTTGCGGCGGGTCCGTCTGGACGAGCAGGTCGACGGCCTCATCCGCCCCGGCCCGCGCTGAGCGAGAACCGGGAAGCCGCCTGCGGCCCCATTGAGGGGCCTTGGCGGCTGCGCGACCCTTGCGGGAACGCGCGCGCGCCTTCGCAGCGTGTCGGGAACCGCGGCCGACCCGTGCTCATTGTTCGGGCGGAGCCGCGTTCAAGGCGGTGCCGCGCAATCGGAAGGAGCACAACATGCCAAAGGCGCTTATCATCCTGACGTCTCACGATACGCTTGGCGACAGCGGCAAGCCCACCGGATTCTATTGGGAGGAGTTGGCAGCGCCCTACTGGATTTTGTCCGATGCCGGATACCGGGTCGAGCTTGCCAGCATCAGGGGCGGCAGGCCGCCGGCGGATCCGTCGTCAGAGGCCGACGAGGCGGTCACGGCCGCGGTGCGCCGATTCTGGGCGGACGACGCGGCAATGCACCGGCTGGATCACACCGAGCGGGTGGAGGATGTCGAGGTGTCGGGCTGTGACATCGTGTTCCTGCCGGGAGGCCACGGCACGATGTGGGATCTGCCTGAGTCCGAGGCACTCGGCGCGCTTCTGGCGCGCGCTTGGGACGCCGGCGCCGTCGTTGGCGCGGTATGCCACGGGCCGGCGGGCCTGCTGGCGGCAAAACTGTCGTCCGGGGCATCGCTGGTCGAAGGCCGGCGCGTTGCCGGCTTCACCAACGCCGAGGAGGACGCCGTGGGTCTTTCCGACACGGTACCGTTCCTGCTGCAGGAGCGCCTTAAGGCCCAGGGCGCCAGCTTCCAGTGCGGGCCGGATTGGCAGTCTTTCGCCGTGTCCGACGGCAAGCTGGTGACCGGCCAGAACCCGGCATCCTCGGCCGAAGTGGCGCGCCTGATGCTTGAGGCGGCCAACCTGCCGACGGTGCCCTGAGACAAACGGCGCGCGCGCGCGAAACCCTCTTTCCGCGGCTTGCGCGCGCCTGTATAGCCCGGCCATGACCGAGCTGTCCCTCATCCGCAATTTTTCGATCGTGGCGCATATCGACCACGGCAAGTCCACCTTGGCCGACCGGCTGATCCAGTTGACGGGAACTGTCGCCGAACGCGACATGAAGGCCCAGATGCTAGACAGCATGGATATCGAGCGAGAGCGGGGCATCACGATCAAGGCGAACACCGTCCGCATCTCCTATCCGGCGCAGGACGGCCAGACCTATGTGCTGAACCTGATCGACACGCCGGGCCACGTTGACTTCGCCTATGAAGTCAGCCGGTCCATGCGGGCCGTCGAGGGATCGCTGCTGGTGGTGGATGCGACCCAGGGGGTCGAGGCACAGACGCTGGCAAACGTCTATCAGGCGATCGATGCCAACCACGAGATCGTGCCGGTCCTGAACAAGATCGACCTGCCAGCCTCCGAGCCCGACCGGGTGAAGGCGCAGATCGAAGACGTCATAGGTATCGACGCGTCCGAGGCGATTCCTATATCTGCCAAGACGGGCTTGGGGATTCCCGATGTTCTGGAAGCCATCGTCAAGCGGCTGCCGGCGCCTAAGGGCGATCGGAACGGACCGCTAAAGGCGATGCTTGTCGACAGCTGGTACGACGCGTATCTGGGCGTCGTCGTGATGATCCGCGTCATGGACGGCGTGATCCGCAAGGGCGACCAGGTCAAGATGATGCAGACCGGTGCAAGTTATAGGCTTGACAAGCTGGCCGTGCTGACGCCCGCGATGCGCGACATCGAGGAACTGGGACCGGGCGAAATCGGCGTGTTCACCGCATCGATCAAACAGGTCCGCGACACGCGAGTGGGCGACACGATCACGCACGAGAAGAAGCCCGCGGACCGCGCCCTGCCGGGCTTCAAGCCTGCACAGCCGGTGGTCTTCTGCGGCCTGTTCCCTGTGGACGCCAATGACTTCGAACCGCTGCGCGACGCGATCGAGAAGCTGGCGCTGAACGACGCATCCTTCAGCTACGAGATGGAAACTTCGGCCGCGCTTGGTTTTGGCTTCCGCTGCGGCTTCCTGGGGCTTTTGCACCTGGAGGTGATCCGCGACCGACTGGAGCGGGAATACGATCTTGATCTGATTACCACCGCGCCCTCGGTCGTCTTCAAGTTGCATATGCGAGACGGAGAGGTGCGGGACCTGCACAACCCCGCCGACATGCCTGACCTGACGCTGGTCGACCATATCGAGGAGCCGCGCATCAAGGCCACCATCATGGTGCCGGACGAATTCCTGGGCGATGTGCTGAAGCTGTGCCAGGACCGGCGCGGCATCCAGATGGACCTGACCTATGCCGGCAGCCGCGCCATGGCGGTCTATGACTTGCCGCTGGCCGAGGTGGTGTTCGACTTCTATGACCGGCTGAAATCTGTCACGAAGGGCTACGCCAGCTTCGATTACCAGATCAGCGAATACCGCGAGGATTACCTGGTCAAGATGTCGATCCTGGTGAACGACGAACCGGTGGATGCGCTGTCGATCATGGTGCATCGCGACCGTGCCGAAAGCCGCGGCCGTGTGATGGTCGAGAAGCTGAAGGACCTGATCCCGCGGCACATGTTCAAGATTCCGATTCAGGCGGCCATCGGCAGCCGCGTGATCGCGCGCGAGACCTTGTCGGCGATGCGCAAGGACGTAACGGCCAAATGCTATGGCGGCGACGCGACGCGGAAGAAGAAGCTGCTGGAAAAGCAGAAGGCTGGCAAGAAAAAGATGCGCCAGTTCGGCAAGGTCGAGATCCCGCAGACCGCCTTCATCCAGGCGCTGAAGATGGACAGCTGAAGGGCTGCAGTGCAGCGCGGGCTTCAGTGGTTGAACAACGGGATCTCGATGCGGCAGTGTGCCGAGACCGCCTGCCCGATCGAGATCGACCCGTCGCGGGGTCCTGCGCCGAACTGTGACAGGCCGGCGCCCTCGGCCTTGTTTGACTGATCCAGTGTGAAGAGGATGCCGTCCCCTGCACCGCGCGGCTTTGGGCTGGCACGCCAAAGCCGCGTCGTCACCGGCAGGTCCAGCGCCCGCTGCGCAAAATCGCCGGCAGCGCACCAATAGTCGGTGTCCATCTTGCCGCTGTCGAACGGCACCGCGATCTCGGTGGTGCCGACCCGCGCCGCCTCCATTCCGTTCCGCGCCAAGAACGCGGCGGCAGGCGACGGGGTGAGAAGAAGCAGGATCGCGAGCGAGCGCATGGGCATTCCTCTGACGCTTTGGGACGATCATCCCACCTTGTTTCAGGCGGCGCAACAGGCCTTACAAGTTCCCCTTCGGCTGAAAGGCGGGCCGCCTGTTATGAGCTGAGGCTTCCTTCTTCATAGAAAAACCCCGGAGCGGATGCTCCGGGGTCAATTCAAGGCGGCGCTGCTTACAGGCCGGCCTGGACCTCGGCGCTTTCTTCCTGCACCACCTGCCCGGCGGTCGACAGGTCGCGGCCCGCACCCTGCACCGTTTCGCAGGCTGCCAGTGCGAACATCGCCAGAACGGCGCTCAGTCCCAGGATTTTCTTCTGCATCTTGTGATCTCCTTTGCCAACCATCTGAGTTTGCAACGCAACCTGCTGCAGCGGGTTCCCGTCAAAATGCGACACCGGACCACAGGCAGATGTTTGCGTAAGGCGTGAACTCTCCGGTCCGTACGACGGCGACCGCCCCTGCGGATTGGCGCTTGAGATCGTCATGCGAGGCGCGGGCAAGAGTACCAATCTGGCGTGACGCAAATTGCTGAATCAGGTCGGATGGGGCCTCGTTCGCCAGAAGCGAACGTTCGACCACCATCTCGGACAGGATCGCGTCCAGTACGTCGAAGACGCTTGGGACGCCGCCAGTGACGGCAAGATCCACACATTCGACGCCGCGTGGTACGGGCAGGCCGGCATCGCCGACGACGATCAGATCGCCATGACCAAGTGCAGCGACCAGCCCGGACAGGCGGGAATGCAGAAGTTGTCCTCGTTTCATCTGAAGCTCCTATCGTTGTGGCAGCGTCTCGGCCAGATAGGCCATCATGTTGCCGCCCATGACCTTCGCGATCTGGCTGTCCGACAGCCCGCGATCCATCAGGGCCTGCGTCAGAGCCGGCAGATGCGCTGCGTCGAAGGGCGCGTCGACCGATCCGTCCCAATCCGAACCGAGCGAGACGTGGTCCTCGCCCACGACCTCGATTGCGGTGGCGATGGCCTCGGCCACGTCGGCAGGGGTGCGCCCGCAAACAACGTCGGACCAGTAGCCGACGCCGATCAGCCCGCCCGCCTGCGCAATGCGCGTCATGAGGTCGTCGTCCAGGTTGCGCGGGCCGGGACAGTGGCTGCTGATCCCCGTGTGCGACAGCACGGGGCGGGCGCCGGGGATGGCCAGCACGCCCTCGACCATCTGTGGAGCCGCGTGGGTAAGGTCGATGATCATGCCAAGCTGCATCATGCGGTCGACCACCTGCCGGCCGAAATCCGACAGTCCGGCGTCGCTGCCGCCCTCGCCATGCAGGCTGCCGCCAAGCTCGTTGTCGAAGAAATGCGTCAGTCCCATCAGTCGGAAGCCTGCGTCGTAAAGCCCGTCAAGCTTGTCCAGGTCGCCTTCCAGGGGGTGCCCGCCCTCGGATCCGAGAATTGCGCCAAGCACGCGCTGCCCGCCCGCCCGCGCCGCCAGAAGCTGCGCCAGATCGCCCTGCGTCCTGACGATGCGCAGCTGATGAGGGGCGCGGCGGGCCGCATCCTCAAGCGCCTCTGCCTGTACCAGCGCCCGTTCGTAAAGCGAGAACCACGCCCGCGGTGGGCGAAGCTGGCCGATGAACAGGGGTGTGATGTTGTCGCCGCTGGCTGCGCTGTTCTGGTCGTAGTTCTGGCCGCGGGGGCTTTTCGTCACCGTCGTGAAGACCTGCACGGCCATGTTGCCGTCCAGCAGGCGCGGCACGTCCGTGTGACCGCGGTCGACGCGCGTCAGCAGGTCGCGGTCCCAAAGCAGAGAATCCGCGTGCCAGTCGCCGATCACCAGCTGCTGGTGCAGAGCGCGCGCCTCCTCGCTGACCGGCCAGCCTTCCTCGGGCATCGTCACGGGGTTCATCGATCGCTCGACATAGGCCGGGGCCAACGCAAAAAACGCCACCAGCGCGACGACGACGGCGACGGCAAGAGCCAGCAGGATGCGTTTCAGCATTCGCTCTCCGAACATGGCGCGACGGCGGGAACGGTATCGTCCGCAGGCCGAAGGTCAAGGCGCAGGACGTGCTGAGGCCCCAGGTTTCCGCCTAGATAGAGCTGCCCCTCGTCACGGAAACCGGCTGAGAGATAGGTCGCGCGTGCGGCCGCGTTGATGGTGTTGACGGTCAGCACGCAGGTCCGCGCGTCGGGATAGGTCTGCCGCAGGTGGCGCCAAAGCTGAGCCATGGCCGCCTTGCCGATGCCGCGCCCCTGATGCGGACGGTCGATCATGACGCCGCGCAGCCCCAGCTCTTTGGGGCAGGCGAGGTTCATCCGCGCGGCATAGTCGTGGTCGATCTTGAAGAAGCCGACCGCGATCCCATTCAGACGGACCACGTGAAAGTCGCAGCTTGGTTCGTCCGCGGCGAAGTGGCCGGCGATGCTGCCGCAGAAGGGTTCCTGCTCGGGCGCGACCGCAATGTGGCTGACGTCGCCGAAACGATCGCGCCCGAGCAGGGCCAAGGTGATCACGCCTCCAACGCCTCGAGTTGGTCGATGAAGCCCTCGATCATCGACAGGCCCTTGTCCCAGAACGCCGGGTCAGAGGCATCAAGGCCGAAGGGCGCCAGCAGTTCCTTGTGGTGCTTGGACCCGCCCGCCTTCAGCAGGTCGAAATATTTCTGCTGGAAGTCCGGCAGCCCGTCTTCATACGCGGCATAGAGGGCGTTCACCAGACCGTCGCCGAAGGCATAGGCATAGACATAGAAGGGCGAATGCACGAAATGCGGCACATAGGTCCAGAAGGTCTCGTATCCCGGCATGTATTCGAAGACCGGCCCCAGGCTCTCGTGCTGGACTTCCATCCAGATCGCGTTGATGTCGTCCGGGGTCAGCTCGCCTTCCGCGCGGGCGGCGTGCAGGCGGCATTCGAAGTCGTAGAAGGCAATCTGGCGGACGACCGTGTTGATCATGTCCTCGACCTTGCCGGCCAGCAGCGCCTTCTTCTGCGCCGGATCGGTGGTCTTGGCCAGAAGCGCCCGGAAGGTCAGCATCTCGCCAAAGACGGACGCCGTTTCGGCCAGCGTCAACGGCGTTGAGGCCAGAAGTTCGCCCTGCGCGGCCGCCAGACGCTGGTGCACTCCGTGGCCCAGCTCATGCGCCAGCGTCATCACGTCGCGCGGCTTGCCCAGATAGTTCAGCAGGATGTAGGGATGCGCCGTGGTCACGGTCGGATGGGCGAAGGCGCCGGGGGCCTTGCCGGGCTTCACGGCAGCGTCGATCCAGCCCTTGTCGAAGAAAGGCTGCGCCAGATCGGCCAACCGGGGCGAGAAGCCGGCATAGGCATCCATCACGGTCGCCTGCGCTTCGGGCCAGTCGATGCTGCGCGGCGTCTCGGTCGGCAGGGGCGCGTTGCGGTCCCAGACCTGCAGCTTGTCCAGACCCAGCCAGCGGGCTTTCAGCGCGTAGTAGCGGTGCGACAGGCGCGGATAGGCTGCGGTGACGGCGTTGCGCAGCGCCTCGACCACCTCGGGCTCGACATGGTTCGACAGGTGCCGGCCGTATTGCGGCGTTGGCATCTTGCGCCACTTGTCCTCGATGGCCTTCTCCTTGGCCAGCGTGTTGTGGATGCGCGAAAACAGCCCGACGTTCGCGGTGAAGACCTTTGCCAGCGCCCGCGCACCAACCTCGCGCCGGGCGCGGTCATGGTCGGTCAGAAGGTTCAGCGTGGCTTCCAGCCCAAGCGTCTCTCCGTCGACGTCGAAGGTCAGCGAGGCGGTGGTTTCGTCGAAAAGTCGGTTCCAGGCGGCGGCGCCCACGACCGAGTTGTCGTGCAGGAACTGCTCCAGTTCGTCCGACAACTGGTGGGGGCGCATCGCACGCATCCGGTCAAAGACGGGCTTGTAGCGCGCAGGACCGTCGGCCGCGGTGAAAACGGCCTGATACGTCTCATCCGGGATCCGGTTGAACTCAAGGCTGAAGAACACCAGCGGCGTGGTCAGGTCGGTGATCTTGCCCTGCAGGTCGCCCATCTGCTTGGCGCGCGCGGGATCGGTCGTGTTTTGGTAATAGCGCAGCCCGACATAGGACATGATGCGCCCGGCCAGGATGTCGATCTGTTCATAGCTGCGGATGCAGTCCAGCATCTGCGGCGGCGTCAGGTCGGCCAACTTGCCCTGGTAGGCGGCGGCGAAGTCCCGAACCAGCCCGTCCAGCTTCTGGACGTCGCCTGCAAGCTCGGGACTGTCGGGGGCGGGATAAAGGTCGGTCAGGTCCCATTCGGGAAGCTTGCCGAAGTCGCCCTGGCTACGCGCGGGCTCGGTTGCGTCAAAGGCCATTCTGCCTGCCATCGTCTGTCCTTTCTGTCGCTTGTCCTTGATTTGGACGTCGCGGGCCGCCCGCACAAGATCCGACCTCGATCAGAGCCGATCAAAGGCGCGCGCGTGACCGATCGTGCTTCCGGGCGGCAGTTTGCCAATAATCTGCAATCCCTGTCCCGACCAGCGAGACTGCAGCATCGCAGCCCGGAAGCCCGCCTTGCCGTAAAATTTCGGGTCGCCCAGCACAACGACCGCATGGTCGCCGGCGGCCCGCAGCGTGGCGGCGACCAGAGCCCGCCCAAGACCGCGCCCCTGGACTGCCGGATGGACCGCGACCGGCGCCAGCGCCAAGGCTGGGCCCTCGGCCACCAGGGGCGACAGGACGGCATGCCCGATGATCGTGCCCTGCGCATGCGCCACCACCGAGAATGCGAGGTCGCCGTCGGCACGCAGGTCGCGCACCAGCCGCGCCTCGGCAGGGCCGTCGAAGGTGCGAGCCAGCAGCCGGTCGATCGCATCGTCGTCCGTGGGCACCTGGGGCCGGATTTTTGGCTGGACGGCGTGGTCATGGAAGTCCCGCCCCATGTCGACGCTGCGTTCGCCCCAGGGGCTGAACCGCATCCTCTTCTGATGGGCCTCGAAGGCAATCCGGTCGCTGAACAGCTCATCCAGGTCCCAGATCATCGGATCGTCGGACTGGGCGATGTCGAAGCGCAGACAGCCCGGTTCGGCCCGGCTGAGGGCAGCGTGATCGGGCAGCAGCTCCAGCGCGGTCATCATCTGCCCCATGTCGCGACAGATCAATCGACCGTGCAGGCCGAAGAGCGGTGTTTCCAGCGGGACAGTCTCGCCAGAAGCGTCGGTCTTCGCGTTGTGGTGATGGCCGCAGGCGCAGCTGCTCATGACGGGTTCCCCGGTGCGTGGTCGCGCGCAGCATCGGCGGACGGGTCGGCAGGGTCAAGCGGCCTCAGACCTCCTCCCCGGCATCCATGCGGGCAAGAAACGCCTCGGCGTCCGACAGGACTTGGGTCCGCCTCTCGGCATCCATCCGATCCCAGGTCGAATAGATGCGGCCAATCCTAGGATTGCCCTCGAACCGGTCGCGGTGGCGGTCAAGGAAATGCCAGTAGAGCAGGTTGAACGGGCAGGCATTCGGACCTGTCTTGTCGCCGACCTTGTAGGCACAGCCCCGGCAGTAGTCGGACATCTTGTTGATATAGTTTCCGGAACTGACATAGGGCTTGCTGCCGACCACGCCGTCGTCGGCAAACTGGCTCATTCCGATGACATTTGGCGCTTCGACCCATTCGTAGGCGTCCACATAGACCTCCAGGTACCATTCGTGGACCTGATGCGGATCGCAGCCCGCCAGAAGGGCGAAGTTCCCGGTCACCATCAGCCGCTGGATGTGATGCGCGTGCGCCAGGTCGCGAGTCTGGGCGACTGCATGGGACAGGCAGTTCATCCGCGTCGGCGCCCCCCAGTAGAGGGGCGGCAGGTCACGGTCATGCCCAAGCGCGTTGCGATGGGTATAGTCCGGCCCTTCAAGAAAATAGATCCCGCGCATGTATTCGCGCCACCCGAGGATCTGCCGGATGAACCCCTCGGCCGAGTTCAGGCGCACCCGCCCGGCCTCATAGGCGTCGGCGGCGGCCTGACAGACCTCGGCCGCCGACAGCAGTCCCGCATTGATATAGGCCGACAGGACCGAGTGGTGCAGATGCGGATCGTCCGACAGCATCGCGTCCTGATAGGGGCCGAATTCGTCCAGCGAATGGGTGATGAAATGCGCCAGCGCCTCCAGCGCACCGGCGCGGTCGGTGGCATAGTCGAACGGGCGCAACCGGCCGAAGTTGTCCGGAAAGCGGGCTTCGACAAGATCCAGAACCTCGGCGGTGACCTGATCGGGCGCAAAGGCCAAGGGACCTTCCCGCAGCAGATCCGGTGCAGCAGGCTTTCTGTTGTCGTGATCGAAGTTCCATTTGCCGCCTTCGGGCTGGCCGTCCTTCATCAGAAAGCCCGTCTTGCGACGCATTTCGCGATAGAACCACTCCATCCGCAGCTCCTTGCGGCCTTTGGCCCAGTCCGCGAATTCCGCATGGCTGGCGAAGAAGCGATCGTCGGGAAGCTGCCTGACCGGCAACGGCAAGTCGCCAAGCGCCTCGATCAGGCGCCACTCGCCGGGTTCGGTCGCGATGATGTCGTCAGCGTCATATTCCGCCGCACGACGCAGCAGTTCGCCCGGAATGGACTGGCTGTTGTCGGGATCGTCAAGGCGGGTGTAGGCGACGGTCCGGCCGCCCTCGCGCAGTTCAGCCGCAAACTTGCGCATGGCGGCGAAGATGAAGGCGATCTTCTTGGGATGGTGCCGGACATAGCTGGCCTCGGCCATGACCTCGGCCATCACCACCACGTCCTCGGGCTCTGCCAGCTGCAGCGCCGACAGGTCGTGGGTCAGCTGGTCGCCCAGCACAAGGATCAGCCGCATCATGTCCCCCGTAAAACGAAAGGACGCGCAGGCTGCCCTGCGCGTTCCCGATCGTCATGCGGCAGGGCGCCGCGTCATTCCCACTCGATCGTGCCCGGCGGCTTCGAGGTGATGTCATAGGTGCAGCGGTTGATGCCCTTGACTTCGTTGATGATCCGCGTCGCGGTCTCGCCCAGGAACTCGTGGGTGAAGGGATAGTAATCCGCAGTCATGCCATCCACGCTCGTGACGGCGCGCAGGGCGCAGGCGAAATCATAGGTGCGGCCGTCGCCCATGACGCCCACCGTCCGCACCGGCAGGATCGCGACGAAGGCCTGCCAGATGTCGTCGTAGAGGCCGTGCTTACGGATCTGGTCGATGAATACGGCATCCGCCTTGCGCAGGATCTCCAACTTCTCGCGGGTGATCTCTCCGGGGCAGCGGATGGCCAGGCCGGGGCCGGGGAAGGGGTGGCGGCCGATGAAGCTTTCGGGCAGTCCCAGCTCGCGGCCCAGTTCGCGCACCTCGTCCTTGAACAGTTCTCGCAGCGGTTCGACCAGCTTGAGGCCCATCTTCTCGGGCAGGCCGCCGACGTTGTGGTGGCTCTTGATCGTGACCGAAGGGCCGCCGGCAAAGCTGACGCTTTCAATCACGTCGGGATAGAGCGTTCCCTGCGCCAAGAACTCGGCTCCGTCGATCTGGCCCGCGTACTTCTGGAAGACGTCGATGAACAGCCGCCCAATGGTCTTGCGCTTGACCTCGGGGTCGCTGACGCCTTCCAGCGAACCCAGGAACAGGTCGGCCTCGTCGGCGTGGATCAGCGGAATGTTGTAGTTGTCGCGGAACATCTTCACGACTTCCTCGGCCTCGTTCAGCCGCAGAAGGCCGTGGTCGACGAAGACGCAGGTCAGCTGGTCGCCGATCGCCTCGTGGATCAGCACCGCCGCCACGCTGCTGTCGACGCCGCCGGACAGGCCGCAGATGACCTTGCGGTCGCCGACCTGTTCGCGGATCTTGCGGATCGCCTCGTCCTTGTAGGACGCCATCGTCCAGTCGCCGGTGAAGCCCGCCAGCCGGACGAAGTTTTCCAGCATGGTGCGGCCGTTCGGCGTATGATGCACCTCGGGGTGGAACTGCACGCCATAGAAATGCCGCGTCTCGTCGGCGATCATCGCCATCGGCGCATTGGGCGAGGTGCCGATCACCTCGAAGCCCGGCGCGAGCGTGGTGACGCGGTCGCCATGGCTCATCCACACCTCTTCGCGGCCGCTGGCGAAGAGGCCCGCAAAGATGCCGTCCTGCTTGTGGCCCGGCGCAGGCGCGATGAAGGCACGGCCATATTCGGCGTGATGACCGGATTCGACGCGACCACCCAGCTGCTCCATAATGACCTGCTGTCCATAGCAGATGCCGAAGACCGGCACGCCCAGATCGAACACCGCCTGCGGAGCGCGGGGGCTGGCCTCCTCGGTGACACTCGCAGGGCTGCCCGACAGGATGACCGCCTGCGGCGCCATGTGGCGCAGGATGTCGTCGGTCACCGCGTTGAAGGGGTGGATTTCGCAATAGACGTTCAGTTCACGCAGGCGACGCGCGATCAGCTGCGTCACCTGGCTGCCGAAGTCGATGATCAGAAGGCGCTGGTGCTGGGTCATGGGTGCGCTTTAAGCGCCGTTCGGGCACCATGCAAGAGCCTGTTGCGGAACCCTCGGAACGTGCTGACGTTGGGGATAAATTCCAAGCGTGAGGTATGTGTGATGTTTCGTCCGTTGCTGGTCCTGGGATCGTCCCTGGTGATCGCGGCCTGCCAGCCGCAAATTCCCGAACCTACCGCCCCCATCCCCGAGAATGGGCTAGCAGCCATGTGCAGCGGCGTCCCCGAAGCCGGCGCACGGCTGAACCAACTGGTCAATGGCGCTCGCGTGGCCGAGGCGAAGCCCGCGCTGGAGGTCAACGAGGATCTGAACACGATCGCGCTTTCCCATGCCTGCGACATGGCAATGATGCGGCAGGCCGACGTCGCGGGCTCGAACGGATCGAATGTCGTCGACCGGGCGCGTGCGGTCGGCTATCCGACCTGTGGCGTCGTCCAACTGGTCAACGTCGGCACCACGCCCGAGGGGGCCGTCGCGAATTGGCTGATCCCCGGTCCGCAGCGAGAGCAGCTTCTGGGTCAGCTGAGCTATGAGGTCGGAAGCGGTGTCGCACGTGGGCCTGATGGCCGACTGTGGCTGAGCACCGTGATGGGCAATGATTGCCCGGGGGTCTTGCAGTAATGCGCGGGGCCGAAAGGCCCCGCACCGACGCCGGATGGGCGCCTATTTCTCGGGCAGTAGGCCTCGTGGAGCGAAGCGCAGGACCAGCAACAGCACCAGGCCCATCGCGATGAAGCGCATGTGCGGCGCGCTGTCCAGAAGATGCGCCTTGACCGGGCCGTCGGCCATCGGGCCGGTCAGCAACGCGATCAGCGCCGGACCCCAGACCTCGGCCTTGATCCAGAGGAACCAGATCGTGACGGCGCCCAGGACCGCGCCCCAATTGTTGCCGGACCCGCCGACGATGACCATGACCCAGATCAGGAACGTGTAGCGCAGCGGGTTGTAGCTAGTCGGCGCCAGAAGCCCGTCCAGCGTCACCATCATTGCCCCGGCAATGCCGATGACTGCCGAGCCAAGGATGAAGACCTGCAGGTGACGCCGGGTGACGTCCTTGCCCATGGCCTCGGCCGCGGTCTCGTTGTCGCGGATCGCACGCATCATCCGACCCCAGGGCGAATTCAGCGCCAGTTCGGCCAGCAGAATCAGGACCAGCAGCACGACCAGGAACAACGACATGTAGCTGAGCTTGACCCAGATGCCTGACGCCTCGGCCGCATCGAACCCCCAGCCTGCTGCGAAGCTGACGAAGTCTGGGTTGTTCTGCAGGTCGATCTCCGCCGCGACGGGGCGGGGGATCGAGGTGATGTTCTTGACGCCGCGCGCCAGCCAGTCCTCGTTCTTGAGGACGGCCACGATGATTTCGCCGATGCCCAGGGTCGCGATCGCCAGATAGTCCGAGCGTAGCCCCAGGGCCACCTTGCCTATGCCCCAGGCCGCGATGGCCGCAAAGACGCCGCCCACGATCCAGGACAGCAGCACCGGCAGGCCCAGACCGCCGATATTTCCGTGGCGGGCGGGGTTGTTCGCCTCGATCGCGGTGACGGCGGGATCGAAGAGCCAACGATATGCGACGAACCCCGCAATCAGGACAATAGCGGTGACGATGCCGCTGCGGGTGCGCGCCCAGGCCAGCTTGGCCAGCGCCAGCGTCCCAAGACCCACCAGCAGCGCCAGCATCAGCCGGGTGCCGCCGGCGGACCAGGCACCCTCGACCGGGGGCAGAGACACCAGCACGGGCGCCAGCGCACCCATGGCCAGAAAGCCCACGACACCTACGTTGAAGAGGCCGGCATAGCCCCATTGCATGTTCACCCCAAGCGCGGTGATGGCCGACAGAAGGCCCATGTTCAGAATCGCCAGCGAGGTGTTCCAGCTGCCCGAGAACATCGCGTTGCGGACCGTCCCCTCTAGCACGAAGAGGATCGCGAGAACCGCGAACAGGATGAGCGCGCGCCAGCGGCTGTGCGAGGTCGTGGCTTGACGGTTGGTTGCCATGATCTTGTCCCCTTACACCGACTTGCCGCGGAACAGGCCCGTCGGCCTGAACAGCAGCACCACGATCAGGATGACGAAGCTGACCGCGAATTTGTATTCCGTCCCCAGCAGCTGCATCAGTCCCCCCGGTTCGTACCAGGGGGCGATATAGCCCACCACCTTGACCCAGGGATAGGTGACGGCGACCTCCGAGAACGCGACCAGGAACCCGCCCGCGATCGCGCCGACAGGGTTTCCGAGACCACCGACGATGGCCGCCGCGAAGATCGGTAGCAGGATCTGAAAATAGTTGAACGCTTTGAAAGACTTGTCCAAACCATAAAGCGTGCCGGCGATGGTCGCGAGGCCCGCGGCGATGATCCATGTCAGACGGACCACCCGTTCGGGGTCGATGCCCGACAGCAGGGCCAGATCCTCGTTGTCGGAATAGGCGCGCATGGCCTTGCCGGACTTGGTCCGATTCAGGAACCAGAAGAGCGCAATCACCACCAGGACCGCCACGACCAGCGTGAGCGCCTGCGTCGACCTCAGAGCCAGGCCTTCCGGCAGGCCGGTCATTTCTCGGAATGATCGGACGTCGATGATGAAACGCGCGCCGTCGTCGAAGCGGTACTCGTCAACGCCGATCAGCAGGCGCGTCAGGCCGTTCATCACGAACATCACGCCCACCGAAGCCATGACCAGGATGATCGGCGCGGCTTTCTGCCGACGATAGAAGCGATAGACAGCTCGGTCGGTGCCCAATACCAGAAGCGCCGTCAGCGCGATGCCTAAGGGCAGGGCGATCAGCGCCGTGGGCAGGGCCCCTGCGCTGATGCCGATCGCCTGCAGGCCCCATGTCAGGATGATGACGATGGCGGTGCCGAAGGCCATGGTGTCGCCATGGGCGAAGTTCGAGAACCGCAGGATGCCATAGATCAGCGTCACGCCGAGCGCACCGAGCGCCAGCTGCGCACCGTAGGCGGCGGCGGGAATGAAGACGAAGTTCAGAAATACCACGAGGGCGTTCAGGATATCCAAGGCTCAGCCCCCCAGGAAGGTGCGGCGCACCTCGTCGTTCTGCATCAGTTCCTTGCCGGTGCCGGTATGCGCGTTCGCGCCCTGAACCAGCACATAGGCCTTGTCGGCGATCATCATCGCCTGGCGCGCGTTCTGCTCGACCATCAGCACCGGCAAGCCGCCGCGGGCAATGGCGATGATGCGGTCGAACAGTTCGTCCATGACGATGGGGCTGACACCGGCGGTCGGTTCGTCCAGCATCAGCACCTTCGGCTGCGTCATCAGCGCCCGTCCGACGGCGACCTGCTGGCGCTGGCCGCCCGACAGTTCACCGGCCGCCTGGCGGCGCTTTTCGGCGACGGCGGGGAACAGGTCATAGACCTGCTCCATCGTGCGGCGGATGTCGTCACTCCGGATATAGGCGCCCATTTCAAGGTTCTCCTCGACCGTCATGGACGGGAAGATGTTGTTGACCTGGGGAACGAAGCCCATGCCGGCCTTGACCCGGTCCTGGGGGTTCAGCGCGGTGATGTCCTGGCCGTTCAGCCGCACGCTGCCCTGGCGCAGGTTCAGCATGCCGAAGATGGCCTTCATCGCCGTCGACTTGCCGGCGCCGTTCGGACCGACGATGACGGCGATCTGTCCCGCCTCGACCGCGATGGTGCAGTCGTGCAGGATGTCGGCGCCCTTGCCATAGCCGCCGGTCATGTTCTCGCCGATCAGGAACGGATCGCCGGCGCGGCCGGGTCCCATCGGGCCGGACCTGCGCTCACCGTCGACGGTGCCGCGCCCCTGCGGATTCACCACCGACCGGTCGCGGTTGCCGCGCTTGCCGAAGACTGCGTCCTGATCGCTCATGCGCCCACCATGTCCTTGTTCTTGAGGCCAGTGCCCAGATAGGCCTCGATCACGGCTTCGTTCTGCATGATGTCCTGTGCGCTGCCCTTGGCCAGGACCTTGCCCTCGGCCATGACGATCACCGGGTCGCAAAGCTTGCCGATGAAGTCCATGTCATGCTCGATCACGCAGAAGGTATAGCCGCGCTCCTTGTTCAGGCGGATGATCGCATCGGCAATCGTCATCAGCAGCGTGCGGTTTACGCCTGCGCCGACCTCGTCGAGGAAGACGATCTTGGCGTCGACCATCATCGTGCGGCCGAGTTCCAGCAGCTTCTTCTGGCCGCCCGAGAGGTTGCCGGCCTTTTCATGGGTCAGGTGGCGGATGGTCAGGAAATCCAAGACCTCGTCGGCCTTGCGCTTCAGTTCGGCCTCCTCGCGCTCAATGCGGCCGCGCTGGAACCAGGTCTTCCAGATCGTCTCTCCGGCCTGCGCACCGGGGACCATCATCAGGTTCTCGCGCACCGTCATGCTGGAGAATTCATGCGCCAGCTGGAAGGTCCGCAGCAGGCCCTTGTGGAACAGCGTGTGCGGCGGCAGGCCGGTAATGTCCTCGCCATCCATGAACACGCGACCCGACGTGGGCGGCAAGACACCGGCGATGACGTTGAACAGCGTCGATTTCCCCGCGCCGTTCGGGCCGATCAGCCCGGTGATCGAGCCGGTCTCGATCGTCAGGCTGGCACCATCCACGGCGCGGAAGCCGCCGAAATGTCTGTGAAGGTCTTCGACCCTGATCATTCTTCTACTTCCCTGTCTTCACATTCGAGGTGAAGTTGTCTCAGCAAGATGCTGTTTCCGACGTAAAAAACCCGGCATCGAAAGATGCCGGGCCCTGTTGGTTTCGTAGCGATTAGCGATAGCCGACGACCTCGATCTTGCCATCGGTGAACTGGATCTCGCGGTAGACGCCGGCGGACTCGCCTGCGCCGACCATCTCGACCGCAGTGGCGCCGACATAGTCGACGTCGCCGCCGCCGTTGATGATTTCCAGCGCCTTGCCCAGTTCGCCCGGCATGATCTTTTCGCCCGGCTCGTTGGCGACATCCATGATGCTGCCCTTGTAGGTCGCGGGGTCGGACGAACCGGCCTTGGCCATCGCCAGCAGGATCAGTGCAGCCGCGTCATAAGCCTCGGCCGAGAAGGCGCCCGAGCCGTCGAAGCCGGCCTCTTCGGCCATTCTCAGATAGGTCTCGCGGCCCTCGCCCTCGGCGGCGGGGTTCTGGCCGAAGCTGCCCTCGATCTCGGTGCCGAAGTTGTCCTCGAGCGCCTGCCCGACCATGCCATCGGGGAAAACGAAGGTATCGAAGGCGCCGGTGTCCAGCGCCGCGCGGACAATGCCCGAACCGCCCTGGTCGACATAGCCGGCCACGACCAGCGCCTCGCCGCCTGCCGCCGAAAGCGCCGCGACCTCGGCCGAATAGTCGGCCTTGCCGTCGTCATGCGCGGCGTTCACCGTGACGGTGCCGCCCTTCTCCTCGAAGGCGGCCTGGAAGCTGTCGGCCAGTCCCTTGCCATAGTCGTTGTTGGTATAGGTCACGGCGACCGTGTCGATGCCGCGGTCCATGATGATGTTGGCCATCACCTCGCCCTGGCGAGCGTCGGACGGCGAGGTGCGGAAGAACAGGCCGTCATCCTCGATCGTCGACAGCGCGGGCGAGGTCGCCGAGGGCGAGATCATCACGACGCCGTTCGGCTTCGCGACGTTCTCCAGCGAAGCGATCGTCTCGCCCGAGCACATGCCGCCGACGATGCCCTTGACGTTCTCGGCGGTGATCAGGCGTTCCACCGTGGCGGTGGCGGCGGCGGCGTCGATGCAGGTCGAGTCCCCCGTGACGCTGGTGACGGTCGAGCCGTCCAGCAGCATGCCGGAGTCGGTGACTTCCTTCATCGCCAGTTCAGCACCGCTCTGCATGCCCGGCGCCATCGATTCAAGCGGACCCGTGAAGCCGAGCGAGACGCCCAGCTTGATTTCTTCAGCGCCAGCGGCACCGGACAGAAGGGCGCCGGCGGCGGTCGCAAGAAGAAGTTTCTTCATATGGTCGTCTCCCAGTTGGAACATTGTCCTGAGGGCAGGTTAGAAGCGCCCCTTCCAAAAAGAAAGAGGCCTGATGACGCCGACATGCATGCTTTTTCGACAATTCGCCGGGTGACGCGGCGGCAGGTTCCTGCCGCGGCGACGCCTCAGCGGTCCTGGACCGTCAGGCCCAGTACCGGCTGATAGATCTGGACCAGGCGCGCGATCGCGTCCTTGGGAGACAGCTCTTCGCTGGCCCCGGTGCGGCGGTCGGTCAGCTCGACCTTGTTGGTGGCCAGGCCGCGCGGACCGACAGTGATGCGCCAGGGCAGGCCGATCAGGTCCATCGAGGCAAACTTGGCGCCCGCCCGCTCGTCGCGGTCGTCATAAAGCGGGTCCAGACCGCGCGCCTGCAGTTCCGCATAGATCGCCTCGCAGGCGCTGTCGGTCGAGTTGTCGCCCTGCTTCAGGTTGACGATGCCGACGTGGAAGGGTGTGACGCCCTCGGGCCAGATGATGCCGCGGTCGTCGTGGTTCGCCTCGATGATCGCGCCCAGCAGGCGCGAGACGCCGATGCCGTGGCTGCCCATGTGGACCGGCACGCGCTGACCGTCGGGGCCGACGACGGTGGCGCCCATCGGCTCGGAATACTTGGTGCCGAAATAGAAGATCTGTCCGACCTCGATCCCGCGAGCGGTGCGGCGGCGATCCTCGGGGACCTGGTCGAAGATCGCTTGGTCGTGCGTTTCATCGGTCCGGGCATAGCGGCTGGTGAATTCGTCCAGCACCGCCTGACACTCCTCGACGCTGTCATAGTCGATCTGGCGGTCGCCGAAGGTCAGGTCGGTGATCTGGCTGTCGTAGAACACCTCGGATTCGCCGGTTTCCGCCAGCACCAGGAATTCATGCGTATAGTCGCCGCCGATCGGACCGCCGTCCGCGCGCATCGGGATCGCCTGCAGGCCCATGCGTTCATAGCTGCGCAGATAGCTGACCAGGTGGCGGTTGTAGGCATGCAGCGCGTCTTCCTTGGTCAGGTCGAACGTATAGCCGTCCTTCATCAGGAATTCGCGCCCGCGCATGACGCCGAAGCGCGGGCGGATCTCGTCGCGGAACTTCCACTGGATGTGATACAGCGTCAGAGGCAGGTCCTTGTAGCTGTTCACATGGCTGCGGAAGATGTCGGTGATCATCTCCTCGTTCGTGGGGCCGTAAAGCAGGTCGCGCTTCTGGCGGTCGCGGATGCGCAGCATTTCTTCGCCATAGTCATCATAGCGGCCGCTTTCGCGCCACAGATCGGCGGGCTGCAGGGTCGGCATCAGCATCGGGATATGGCCCGCGCGCTGCTGTTCCTCGTGGACGATCTGCTCGATCCGGCGCAGGACCTTGTAGCCCATCGGCAGCCAGGAATAGATGCCCGCCGCCTGCTGCTTGATCATCCCCGCGCGCAGCATCAGCCGGTGGCTGACGATCTGCGCCTCCTTGGGGTCTTCCTTCAGCACGGGCAGGAAATATCGCGACAGGCGCATGGGCAGGGTCCTTCACAGCGGTTCGGCCGAGCGATACCGGATCGGCCCCGCCTTGCCAAGCATGGCGCTTGCAACCGTCCGCCCGTGACGGCACATTCGCCCCATCCAAGGGCAGAGGTCGGATCCATGCGCAACCCCGTTCGCAAGCAGGTCATGTGGTGGGGCATCGCCGCATTGGTGCTGCTGCTGACGCTGTGGCTGCTGGGCCAGGCAGTTCTGCCCTTCATCATCGGCGCGGGCGTGGCCTATCTGCTGGATCCTGTCGCCGACCGGCTGGAGCGGGCCGGGCTTTCGCGGACCATGTCGGTGGTGCTGATCACCGTCATCGTCGTGTTGGCCTTTGTCGCCATCGTCCTTCTGGTCGTGCCGATCCTGTTCCGCCAGGCCTCGGCCCTGATCGAGATCGCGCCCCAGATGCTTGACCAGGCGCGGGTCTTCATCGACGCGCGCTTCCCGGGTGTCATCCCCCATGCGGGTGGGTTGCAGCAGACGCTGACCGACCTTCAGGCCACCATCGGAGAGCAGGCGGGACGCGTGGCGTCGACCGTCCTGGGGTCGGTGCGCGGCGCCATCGGGACGCTGGCGCTGCTGGTGATCGTTCCGGTCGTGGCGTTCTATCTGCTGCTGGACTGGGACAACATGGTGGCCAGCATCGACCGCCACCTGCCGCGGGAACATGCGCCTGTGATCCGCCGCCTTGCGGCCGAGATCGACGACGCCCTGGCCGGCTTCGTGCGCGGCCAGGCCGTGGTGATCCTGATCCTGGGAACGTGGTACGCGCTGGCGCTGATGTTCGTGGGCCTGCCCTTCGGCTTTTTCATCGGCATCATGGCGGCGGTGCTGTCATTCATCCCCTATGTTGGCGTGCTGATCGGCGGAGCCACGGCCATCGGCGTCGCGCTGTTCAGCTTCTGGGGCGATCCGCTGTGGATCGGCGCGGTCGTCGTGATCTTTGCCATCGGCCAGGTGGTCGAGGGCAACTATCTGCAACCCAAGATCGTCGGCGGCCATGTCGGACTGCATCCCGTCTGGCTGCTGCTGGCGCTGTCGGTCTTCGGCGCCTTGTTCGGCTTCGTGGGGCTGGTCATGGCGGTGCCGATGGCGGCCGCCCTGGGGGTCCTGGCGCGGTTCCTGCTGGCGCGGTATCGCGAAAGCGCGCTCTATACCGGGCAGCCTGAACCGACCGAGCCTGCGCAGCCCATCCTGGTCGAGATGGTGCCGGCGGGCACCGTGGCCGACCGCCTGCGTGCCGCGCGACTGGCCAGCGACCGCGCCCGCAGCCGTCAGCACATTGATATCATGAGCGAAGACCTGAACCGCCGAGAGCGGGACTAGCGAGGTCGCGTGACGCAATTCCCGCTCTCCCGCCAACTGACGCTGGACCTGACGACGCCGCCGGCCCACGCACGCGCCGACTTCCTGCCGGCGCCTGCCAACCAGGCGGCATTGCGGGCGTTGGACCGGCCGCAGGACTGGCCGCAGGGGCGGATGCTGCTGATCGGCCCCGAGGGGTCGGGAAAGACCCATCTTGCGGCGTTCTGGGCGGCCGAGAACGGCGCTCGCCGGATCAGCGCAAGCGCCCTGCGCCCCGAGGCCGCCGATACGATCGCCGCCGAGGGTGGTGCGGTCGTGGTCGAGGATGCCGATCATGCGGGCTTCGCCGCCGGTGCCGAGCAGGCGCTATTTCACCTGTGGAACCTCTGCGGCCCGCGCGAATGCCTGCTGCTGCTGACTGCGCGCCGGCCGCCGCGGGACTGGGGGCTGGTGCTGCCAGACCTGCGGTCGCGGATGGACGCGATGCCTCAGGTCCGGCTGGGATCGCCGGACGAGGCGCTGCTGGCCGCGGTTCTAGTCAAGCTGTTCGCCGACCGCCAGCTGGCGGTGCCGCACGGGCTGATCGACTGGCTGGTGCTGCACATGGACCGGGACTTGGGCTTGGCGCGGCGTCTGGTCGCCGCGATGGATGTTGCCGCCATGGCCGAGAAGGGCCCCGTCACCCGCCGCATCGCGGCCGAGCTGCTGGACAAGCTGTCCGACGCCGAGGCATGATCAGGCGCCAGCCTGCCACCGGACGCCGATGACACAATCAGATTTCCTGCGTACGCCCTTTCCTGAACCAAAGGATCTGCCCGATGGCGTCCCCGAAGGGGCCGCGCGCTTCTTCAACCGCGAGCTCAGCTGGTTGTCCTTCAACTGGCGCGTTCTTGACGAGGCACGAAACCCGCGCGTCCCGCTGTTGGAGCGTCTGCGCTTCGTGTCGATCAGCGCGACCAATCTTGACGAGTTCTATACCGTCCGCGTGGCCGGCTTGCGGGAATTGATGCGCGAGGGCAGCACCACCCCGTCGGACGACGGGTTGACGCCGGCCGAGCAGCTGGCCCTGATAAACGCCGATGCGCGCCGCCTGATGGGAGCACAGCAAGGCGTCTGGAACGGGCTGCGCCGAGAGATGGAGCAGGAGGGCATCGTCATCCTGTCGCGCCAGCGGCTGACGGGCGCCGAACAGGAGTTCCTGCACGACTATTTCGAAAGCCGGGTGTTCCCGGTCCTGTCTCCCCTGGCGATCGATCCGGCGCATCCCTTTCCGTTCATTCCGAACACCGGCTTCTCGCTGGCGCTGGAGCTGGCGCGGGAAACCGATGGGCGGCAGATGAAGGCGCTGCTGCCGATCCCCGCGCAGCTGCCGCGTTTCGTTCCCCTGCCGGGAGGAGAGCGTTTCCTGAGGCTGGAAGACCTGCTGTTGATGCATCTGTCCAGCCTGTTTCCGGGCTATCGCGATGTCGGCCACTGCAGCTTTCGCGTGCTGCGCGACAGCGACCTCGAGGTCGAGGAAGAGGCCGAGGATCTGGTCCGCGAATTCGAGACCGCACTGAAGCGCCGCCGCCGCGGCAGCGTCATCCGCCTGAAGATCACCGCAGGGGCGCCGGATCGGCTGCGCCGCCTGATCATGGAGGAACTGGAGGTCGGACCCGACGAGGTCATCGAGGTCGAGGGCCTTCTGGGCATGGCCGACCTCAAGGAGCTGGTTCTGGATCACCGGCGCGAACTGCTCTGGCCCACCTTCACGCCCCGCGTTCCCGAGCGGGTCCAGGACCATGACGGCGACATGTTCGCAGCGATCCGGCAAAAGGACATGCTGCTGCACCATCCCTACGAGACGTTCGACATGGTCGTGCGCTTTCTGGCGCAGGCGGCGCGTGATCCTGATGTCCTGGCGATCAAGCAGACGCTCTATCGCACCAGCCGCGACAGTCCCATCGTGGACGCGCTCTGCGAGGCGGCCGAGGCCGGCAAATCGGTAACGGCCTTGGTCGAACTGAAGGCCCGCTTCGACGAGGCCGCCAACATCCGCCAGTCCCGCCGGCTGGAACGGGCCGGCGCGCATGTCGTCTATGGGTTCGTCAACTACAAGACCCATGCCAAGATCAGCACCGTCGTGCGGCGTGAGGGCGAGCGGCTGGTGACCTATACCCACTACGGGACAGGCAACTATCATCCGATCACGGCGCGCATCTACACCGACATGTCGCTGTTCACCTGCGACGCAGCGCTTGGGCGCGATGCAACCAAGGTCTTCAACTATCTTTCGGGGTATGTTCAGCCCGCTGGGCTGGAGAACCTGGCCATCGCGCCGATCAACATGAAGACCCGCCTGATCGAGATGATCCAACAAGAGGCCGAGTTCGCGCACCAGGGCAAGCCCGCCGCGATCTGGGCCAAGTTGAATTCGCTGATCGAGCGCGACGTCATCGAAGCGCTGTATGCTGCCAGCGCCGAGGGTGTCAGGATCAGCCTCGTGATCCGGGGGATCTGCGGAATTCGCCCCGGCATCAAGGGCTTGTCAGACAATATTCGCGTGAAATCGATCGTCGGACGCTATCTGGAGCATTCGCGCATCGTCTGCTTCGGCAACGGCCACGGCCTGCCCTCGACCAAGGCGCGGGTGTTCATCAGCTCGGCCGATTGGATGGATCGCAACCTGAACCGCCGGGTCGAGACGCTGGTCGAATGCGTGAACGACACCGTCAAGGCGCAGATCGTCAGCCAGGTCATGGCCGCCAACATGGCCGACGAGGCGCAAAGCTGGCTTTTGCAGCCGGATGGCCGCTTCGTGCGTTACCTGCCGGAGGGGCGGGACGATCTGTTCAACTGTCACCGTTTCTTCATGGAAAATCCGTCTTTGTCGGGACGGGGAACTGCCGGGGCACGGGACGTTCCGGCGTTGACCCATTCCTCGGATTGACGCATCACGCCCGGTAACGGGTTGCGAGAAACGATCAGACAAGGGGCGCCAAGATGAACGGTGTGCGAACCACCAGCGGGACCATGATCGAGCCTTTCGGCGCCAAGTTCCGCAAGCTGCCCAAGCGGGCGCTGAAGCGGGTTGGCGTGGTGGACGTCGGCTCGAACTCGATCCGGCTTGTCGTCTTCGACGGGGCGGCGCGGTCGCCCGCGTATTTCTACAACGAAAAGGTCATGGCGGGTCTGGGTCAGGACATGGCCCGGACCGGCAAGCTGAACCCCAAGGGGATCGAGCGGGGCTTTTCCGCCCTTGCCCGGTTCGCGGCACTGGGCCGCAGCATGAATATCGAGCCGCTGACCTGCGTCGCCACCGCCGCCGTCCGAGAAGCCGCGGACGGACCGGACTTCCAGCGCCGGGTCGAGCGCGAAACCGGGCTGAAGCTGCACGTCATCGACGGCGAGGAAGAGGCGCGGCTGTCGGCGCAGGGGGTTCTGCTGGGCTGGCCCGACGCGCGCGGCCTGGTCTGCGACATCGGCGGCAACTCGATGGAACTGGCCGAGGTGGCCGACGGCAAGGTGGGCCGCCGGGTGACGTCGCAGCTGGGGCCCTTCCGGCTGCAGCAGATCGACCCCGACAAGCTGCGCGACCATATCTCGGGCATTCTCGGCCAGTTGGCCGAGGAGATGGGAATCCGTCACGAGCGCATATATCTCGTCGGCGGGTCATGGCGCGCCATCGCCCGGTTGGACATGGAGCGGCTGAACTATCCCATGACGGTCCTGCACGAATACCGCATGACGCCCGAGACGGTCGCTGACACAGTGTCTTGGATCGGAAAGCACGACTTGAACACCCTGCGCAGCCGTGTCGGCATTTCGGCGTCGCGGATCGAGCTGGTGCCCTTGGCCTCTCATGTCCTGTCGCAGCTGGTCGAGGTCTTCACGCCGAAAGAACTGTTCATCTCCAGCTATGGCATCCGCGAAGGGCTGCTTTACGAACACATGTCCGCCGAGCTGCGCCGGCGTGACCCGCTGATCGAGGCGGCGCGGTTCACCGAGAAGCAGATGTCGCGCATGCCGGGCTTCGGCAAGAAGCTGTATCACTTCCTGCTGCCGCTGTTTCCCGACATATCGCCCGAACGCGACCGACTGATGCGTGCTGCCTGCCTGCTGCACGACACCGCCTGGCGCGCGCATCCGGATTACCGGGCCGAGGCATGCTTCGACAACGTCACGCGCGCCAACATGGCGGCCCTCAGTCACCCTGAGCGCATCTATCTGGGGCTGGCGCTGCTGCACCGCTACAAGAACAACCGCGCACAGTCGCAGATGGCGCCGCTGTTCGATCTGCTGAACGAATCCGAGATCCTGTCAGCCGAGGTCCTGGGCAAGGCGATGCGCTTCGGGGCCATGTTCGCCATCGACGATCCGGCCGATGCGGGCAGGCTGCATCTGACGCCGGGCAAGTCCGTCGAACTGCGGCTGACAAAAATGGGCTGCGAACTGATGGGCGAGGTCGCGCAGTCGCGATTCCAGTCCCTCTGCAAGTCGATGAATGTCGAGGGCATCCTGTCCTGACCATCCGCCCTTCGCCGGGACATGAAAAAAGGGCGCTCGGTCGAGCGCCCTTTCGTCTGCCAGGGGCAGGGGGATGATTACATCATGCCGCCCATGCCGCCCATGTCGGGCATGCCGCCACCGGCCGCGGCCTTCGGCTCAGGCTTTTCGGCGATCATGGCTTCAGTCGTGATCAACAGACCGGCCACCGAGGCTGCGTCTTCCAGCGCGGTACGGACGACCTTGGCCGGGTCGATGACGCCGAACTTGAACATGTCGCCATATTCTTCGGTCTGCGCGTTGAAGCCGAAGGCCTTGTCGGTGGACTCGCGAACCTTGCCGGCCACAACGGCGCCGTCGACGCCGGCGTTCTCGGCGATCTGGCGCATCGGAGCTTCCAGCGCGCGGCGGACGATGGCAATGCCCGCATCCTGGTCGCTGTTGATGCCGGTGACGCCTTCCAAGGCCTTGCCGCCCTGAACCAGAGCCACGCCGCCGCCGACGACAACGCCTTCCTGAACGGCCGCACGGGTCGCGTTCAGCGCATCGTCAACGCGGTCCTTGCGCTCTTTCACCTCGATCTCGCTCATGCCGCCGACACGGATCACGGCAACACCGCCGGCGAGTTTCGCCACACGCTCTTGCAGTTTTTCCTTGTCGTAGTCCGAAGTGGTTTCCTCGATCTGCTGACGGATCTGGCTGACGCGGGCCTCGATCTCGGACTTCTCACCGGCGCCATCGACGATGGTGGTGTTGTCCTTGTTGATCGTGACCTTCTTGGCGCGGCCCAGCATGTCGATGCCGACGTTTTCCAGCTTCATGCCCAGGTCTTCGCTGATGACCTGACCGCCGGTCAGGATCGCGATGTCCTGCAGCATGGCCTTGCGGCGATCGCCGAAGCCCGGAGCTTTCACGGCCGCAATCTTCAGACCGCCGCGCAGCTTGTTGACGACCAGCGTGGCCAGGGCCTCGCCTTCGACGTCCTCGGCGACGATGACCAGCGGCTTGCCCGACTGGATGACGGCTTCCAGCAGCGGAACCATCGGCTGCAGCGACGAGAGCTTCTTCTCGTGCAGCAGGATGTAGGCGTCTTCCATTTCCGCAACCATCTTGTCGGGGTTGGTCACGAAATAGGGCGAGAGGTAGCCGCGGTCGAACTGCATGCCTTCGACGACTTCGACCTCGGTCTCCATCCCCTTGTTCTCTTCGACGGTGATGACACCCTCGTTGCCGACCTTCTGCATCGCGTCGGCGATGAAGCGGCCGATATTTGCTTCGCCGTTGGCCGAGATGGTGCCGACCTGAGCGACTTCGTCGCTGTCGTTCACCGGGCGGGCGGCAGCCTTGATGGCTTCGACGACCTTCGAAGTCGCGAGGTCGATGCCACGCTTCAGGTCCATCGGGTTCATGCCGGCGGCGACCGCCTTCATGCCTTCCTTGACGATGGCTTGCGCCAGGACCGTCGCGGTGGTGGTGCCGTCACCGGCCTCGTCATTGGTGCGCGAAGCGACTTCGCGGACCATCTGGGCGCCCATGTTCTCGAACTTGTCGGACAGCTCGATTTCCTTGGCGACCGAAACGCCGTCCTTCGTGATGCGCGGTGCGCCGAAGGACTTGTCGATCACGACGTTGCGGCCTTTCGGGCCAAGCGTCACCTTCACGGCGTCGGCGAGGATGTTCACGCCCTTCAGCATCCGGTCGCGGGCGTCGGTGCTGAACTTGACTTCTTTCGATGCCATTTGATTCTCCTGAATTTATCGTTGAAGGATGCGTCTGTCCGGGATCAGCTGATGATGCCCAGGATGTCGCTTTCCTTCATGATCAGCAGCTCTTCGCCGTCGACCGTGACCTCGGTGCCCGACCACTTGCCGAACAGGACGCGGTCGCCAGCCTTGACCGACGGGGCGATCAGTTCGCCCGAGTCCTTGCGCGCGCCATCGCCGACCGAGATGATCTCGCCCTCGGCGGGCTTTTCCTTGGCGTTGTCGGGGATGATCAGACCGCCCTTGGTCTTTTCCTCGCCCTGGACGCGGCGGACCAGCACGCGGTCATGCAGCGGTTTGAATGCCATTTCGAACACTCCGATGTTTCAGGTTGCAGTGTTGCTCTGTTGGCACTCACCGGCTGCGAGTGCCAATGACGGTGATCTAGGCAAAGCTCGCGGGCCTGTCAACGGGTCTTGATGCGGAACGGGTGGCCTTGAGGCGCAGAAAATGTCAGCCTGAGATCTGACCCGACAGGAGGGAACCCTTGCCGAAACCGCAGCTTGCCGTCATTGCCACCGCCGTCGTTCTGGTTTGGGGGCAGGGGGCGTCCGGTGCCTCTTGCGAGGGGCGCAACCTGTTTGAGCAGATGCCGCCCGACCGCCTGCAGGCCATCGAAGACGCAGTGGCCGATGTGCCGTTTCGCAACGGCCTGCTGTTCGAGGCGCGGCGCGACGACCAGCTGATCACCCTGGTCGGCACATATCACTTCGACGATGCGCGCCACCAACCGATGATCGACCGCCTGAGCCCCATCATCGCCGAGGCGGAGGGGCTGTTCGTCGAGGCGGGACCCGAGGAGGAAGCCCGCCTTGCACAGGCACTGGCCAAGGACCCTTCGCTGATGGTGAGCCAGACCGGCGCGACCCTGCCCGAACGTCTTTCCGATGCTGAGTGGCAGGCGCTGTCAGAGGCGATGGCCGATCGCGGCACGCCGGCGGTCATCACGGCGCGGATGCGGCCCTGGTATGTGGCGATGATGCTGGGCATCTCTCCCTGCATGGTGCGGACCATGGCTGAACAGGGTGGCGACGCAGGCGGTCTTGACCACCGCCTGGTCGAGGTTGCGCAAAATGCGCAGGTGCCGGTCCGCGCGCTCGAGCCGTGGGACACGGTCTTCCGCCTCTTTGCCGACCTGACGCCGCAGGAGGAGCTGGACATGATCCGCGCTTCGCTGCCCGCCGCGGCCTATGCGGACGACTATGCCGTCACGCTGACCGACGCGTATTTCGCGGGCGACGTCTGGAAGATCTGGGAGTTCGGCCGCTTCGACGCCTATGCCAATTCCGGCCTGTCACGTGACGAGGTCGACCGCCAGATGGACCTCGCGCAGTCGCGGCTGATGGACGATCGCAACGAATCCTGGATCGCGCCGCTCGTGGACGGCGCCGTTGATGCCGCCGACCACGACCGCGGCATCGTCGCCGCGTTCGGAGCACTCCACCTGCCGGGCGAAAACGGTGTCCTGTCGCTGCTGAAGCAGGAGGGCTTCGACATCACGCGCCTGGACTAGGCCGTCACTGCCCGTTCAGGACGCCCAGAGCGTGGGCTTGGTTTCCCTTGCGATAGGTGATGCGGCTGTCGCCGATGCCGGTGATCGTCCCGCCGTTGATGCGGTCGCCAAGCCGCAGCGTCACCACCCGGCCATTCGACAAGCGCACCAGCGCGCGGCTGGCTTGGCCGGCGCCGATGGTGCCGATGATCTGCGTGCTTTTCAGCTGGATGCCGTCTTTGACGGTGGCGCTGGCGGCGGCGTTACCCACTGCGTTCTGCGGAACGGCGGCGACGACATCGGGTTCGTTGTCGACTTCCGGGGGGCGATAACTCTGATTGCGGGCGGCGGCGGCGCGGGCTTCGGCCTCGGCCTGTGCGCGCGCGCGGGCTTCGGCGGCGGCGCGGGCCTGCGCCTCGGCCCGGGCATCGGCGGCGGCCTGCGACCTGGCCCGCGCTTCGGCCTGTGCCTGCAGTTCGGCATCCTGGCGCAGCTGCTCGGCATGCGCCGCCTCGGCGGCCTGGGCTTCCGCGGCGGCACGAAGGTCGGCCGACGACGGTGCAGCGGCCGCGATGGGCGTGGCCGCTGCGACCATGGTGTTGACCGCGGCACCCGCGGCGCGGCGCGGCGGAAGCGCCGATGAGGTCAGGGCCGTCAGGGCAACCGCGCCGGGCGAGGCCGGGCTTTGTTCGATGGCCGAGGCGATGGCCGCCTCGACCGCATCGGCGGATGTGCCACGGGCGCTTCCAGGTTTGCTGCGTGGACGATCAGAGCTGCCGATGCCGGACGAAGCCTGCGGGGCAGGGACCACGCCTGCGGTGCTGGCGCGGGACGCCGGACGGGGCGACGACGCGCCCTGAGAGACGGCCGCTTCGACGGCCCGCTGCGACGGCTCGCGCAGCGAGATCGGCTTGCGCGTCGGCCGCGCATCCGCCAGCTGGAAAACCAAGCCGCTTTCCTTGCGCGACAACGGGGCGGCGCCTGCCTGCGCGGTCCGAAGATCACGCAGCTGCTGCCGGATCAGCGTCTTTTCGGCGGCGGTCAGCTGGCGCGGGGCGTGCTCCTCGGGCGCGCTGCCTTCCTCGAGCCGCGAGAGGTCGGCTGGCTTCGACGGCGGCCGAGCGGAACGGGTGCCCGCCGGTGTCACGGGCTGCACATCCGCGGAAGTGGACGGGCGCGGGCCCGGGCTTGGGGGGCGTACCGCCAGGGGCGCCTGTGCTGGCGCGGCGGCCGGAGCAGAAGCGGCCGGAGAAGCGGCCGGAGCAGGGGCAGGGGCGGCAATGGCGGCCGGTCGCGCCGGCGGGCGCAGACCCGACAGGGGCGCAGATCGTGTAGGGGTGCTTGCGTCAAAAGGCAGCGGATTCGCCGGGACACGAGGCCGGCTGTCGGGCGCCGCAGGGGCGCTGGCGGACGCGGGCGTCGTGTGCGGAGGACGCTGAGAGGTGGCAAGGCGGGCGGCGGGCGGCGTGCTGGCGGGTGGCTGAGCGCCCTCGGCAGAAGGGCCTGTCGCTGCAGCAGCCGACGTGTCTTCGGCCGAAGTCGGTTCAGATGCAGCCGACGCGGCCGAGGTCGCTTCGGTCGTATCAGCGAATGTCTCTGCCGCCGTATCAGGCGCTGCAGGTTCGGTTGCGTCGGCAGCGGGCTCGGGCGCGACCGTGGCCGGCGACGTTTCGGCCTCTGTCTCGGATGCCGCCGTTGCAGTTGCTGGCGCGGCAGAGGCGCCGCCGGGTGCGGCGGTTGCCGTGTTGGGCGGTATCAATGCCTCTAAAGCCTCGGAAGTCTCCGCTGCTGCATCGACCTCGGCGGCATCTTCGAATGGCACGGGGACTGCATCGGCCAGCGGTACTTCGGCAGAGGGCGCGGGTTCCGCGGTTGCCGGCTCCGCTGCAGGGGCTGCAGCGGTTTCGGCGGGCGCGATGATGGCCTCGGCCGCGGCGCGGTCCAAGACATCCTCATCCGTGGGTGCCGGGATCGCGGCTTGCTGTTCCGCAATCGGGGCAGGGGCGACCTGATCGGTCGAGGCGGGTTCCAACGTGGCGGCCGGTTCGGGGGCCGGGCGGCCGAAAAAGATCAACGCGGCGACCAGCACCAAGGCCAGCGCCGCGACCATCACGGGCAGCCGCGCCGGATCCAGGCCACGCAGCCGGGTCGTCAGGCTGCGTCTTGCCGTGGCTTCGACCGGCGCGGCCTGGTCTCTGTCGGCCCGCGCGGCTGCGGCTCGTTTGTGGACCGCCTCCGCCCTCGGCGGCAGGCGCCGGGCCGTCAGGGGCTGGCCGTGACGGATCACCGACGAGCCGGCCACCGCGTCATCGGTGTTCCGCTGGCGGGGTTCTTCAGCAACAACATGCGGGATGATCCGCGACACTGCGACAGGCATCGGCGCGGCGGCCGGCTCGACCTCGATCTGTGGTGCGGTAACGCGCGCCTGCGTCAGCTCGGGCGTAGTGAAGGGGCGACGGCCATACTGGTCCCGTACCAGCCGAGACGGACCGAAATCAGGCGGGCCGTCGAAGCGATCGTCACCGGGCCTGGCGGTGAAGCCCGACGGGTGAAACCCTTGGGCGCGGGCGAATTCTTCGGCCTCCTCCAGCGTCCGGCGCGCGACCGCGGCAACGCGCAGCGTCTCGATGTCGCCATTGGCCGCGGGGCACCAGTCAAAGGCCAGATCATTGGCCCCGTAAGGGGTTGAGGCCTCGAGCGCCTTCGCGATCGTCGCGGCGGTGTCCGACCCGAAGGGCACGGTGAGCACGGTGTAGAGGATCTGGTCGTCCGGAATCACCAGGATGGTGTCGGGCTCTCTGACCTCGGTGCCGGACTGGCGGCGCAGCGCATGCAGCGCCCCCGCGATGTCGCGCCCGGAAAACGGCGCCTGTCCAAGCACATGCCAGCCCGGGCCGTCCCGGTATTCAAGCTGCACGGCCTCTTGCGTGAAGCTCATGGCGAATTCGGGGGGCGCGGCGTGCTGATTCATATGTTTTCGTTGCTCGATCTGCACCGTGCGGTCGTTGCGCGCGATGTCGTTGTCCTCAATCGTTCTCTACCTCAAATTGTGGATCGTTGAAAGAAGAACTGCCACATCTGTGATCGGAATCGCCACGGCCGGGGCTAGGCATGCCACGGCCGGCGGGGCATCAATCAAGCAGCGATTGCGCGATCAGAAAGGATCCTTGATGCGACCGATCTTCACCACCGCCCGTGTCCGCCGCGCGGCCCTTGCCGGGGCCGTCGCCGCATTTGCCGCCGCGCCGGTTGCGGCGGCAGCCCAGTCCTGCGGCATGGCCGGACCGTCCCGACTGACGGTCAGCGGCCAGGGCCAGTCCCGCGTCGCGCCCGACATGGCGACGGTGCAGCTGGGCGTCACCACACAGGCCGAGAGCGCAGCCGAGGCGATGCGCCTCAATTCCGAACAGCAGTCGGCCGTGATCGAGGCGCTGCGCGGCGCCGGCGTCGACGAGGCGCAGATCCAGACCTCGGGGCTGACACTGAACCCGCTGATGACCTATCCCGAGAACCAGGCCCCGGAGGTGACCGGCTACCAGGCCAGCAACATCGTCAGCGTCCGCGTGACCGATCTGGCGCGCACCGGCGAGGTCTTGGATGCCATCGTCGCGGCAGGTGCGAACGAGATCAACGGCATCACCTTCAGTCGCGAGGACGGGGCCGAGGCGCTGGACCAGGCCCGGCAGGACGCGGTCGCGGATGCGCGGCGCAAGGCCGAAGTGCTGGCCGAGGCGGCCGGCGTGACCCTGGGCCCGATCATTGCGCTGCGTGACCTCCCGACGGTTGGGGGCGGCCCGCGCCCGATGATGCGGATGGATGCCACGATGGCAGAATCGGTGCCGGTGCAGCCCGGCCAGGTCGAGATGTCGTCACAGGTCGAGATCGAATACGCCCTGACCGGTGATGCCGCCTGTGCGCCGATGCACGGCGGCAAGCCGCACGGCCACGGCAAGGGCGGGCGCGGCAAGGCAGGGCATGGTCCCGCTGATGGCCAGCACGGGCCGGGCCACGACAGTGATGGTCCCACTCGGGACGATGATGCCGCCGAGGTAGTCCCGCCGATGCCGGGCGACGGCGCCCCGGCCCCTGACGAGCCGATCCTTCCCGGCATCGAAAAGCCGCTGCCGGACGCGCCCGCGAACTGATCGGCCTGGCCGGGGGGCTTCCCCCCGGTCAGCGCGCCTCAGGCGGTTGCTTTCGCCAGCGCCTGGTCGAGGTCGGCGATCAGGTCGTCGGGATCCTCGATCCCGATCGACAGGCGCACGACCTCGGGGCCGGCGCCGGCTGCGCGCTGCTGGTCCTCGGTCAGCTGGCGATGGGTGGTCGAGGCGGAATGGATCACCAGCGACCGCGCGTCGCCTAGGTTTGCGACATGGCTGAACAGCCGCAGCGCGTCGACCAGCTTGACCGCCGCCGCATAGCCGCCCTTGATCGCGAAGGTGAACAGCGCACCCGCCCCTTTGGGATAGCATCGTTGCGCCGTCGCGTTCGAGGGCGAGGTCTTCAGCCCGGCATAGGTCACCCCATCCACGCGCGGATCGGCCTGCAGCCATTCGGCGATTTTCTGGGCGTTCGCGACGTGACGCTCCATCCGCAGGGCTAGGGTCTCGATGCCCATCAGCGTGTAATGCGCGCCCTGCGGGTTCATGGTCATGCCCAGGTCGCGCAATCCGATGGCGATGCCGTGAAAGGTGAAGGCGAGGGCGCCGAAGGTCTCGTGGAACTTCAGGCCGTGATAGGCGGGTTCGGGGGCGGACAGGCTTGGGAACTTGTCGCTGGCCGACCAGTCGAAGCGGCCGCTGTCCACGACGACGCCGCCGGTCACCGTTCCGTTGCCCGTCATGTATTTCGTCAGGCTGTGCACGACCAGCGTTGCGCCCATCTCGATCGGGCGGCAGAGGTAAGGGGTGGCCAGCGTGTTGTCCACGATCAGCGGGATGCCAGCCGCATCCGCGACCGCGGCGACGGCGGCAATGTCGGTCACATGGCCGCCCGGATTGCCGATCGATTCGCAGAAGATCGCGCGCGTGTCGCCGTCAATCGCCGCCCGCAGCGCATCGGGGTCGTCGATGTCGACGAACCTCGCGCTCCATCCGAAGCGGCGGATCGTATGGCTGAACTGCGTGACGGTCCCGCCATAGAGCCGGGTCGAGGCCACGATGTTGCGCCCCGGTTCCATCAGCGGGAACAGCGCCATGATCTGGGCAGCATGCCCGGACGAACAGCAGACTGCCCCGGCACCGCCCTCCAGCGCGGCGATGCGGGACTGCAGCGCCGCGACCGTTGGGTTCGTCAGCCGTGAATAGATGAACCCGACCTCTTGAAGGTTGAAAAGGCGCGCAGCGTGTTCGGCGTCGCGAAAGGCATAGGCCGTCGTCTGATAGATCGGCACCTGCCGCGCGCCGGTGGCGGGATCGGCGGTTGCGCCTGCGTGAATGGCCAGCGTGTCGAAGCCGTGGTCCTGGGTCATGTCATCCTCCCTCATGTCGCGGCCACCTTAGCGGTGGCCCGCCGGCTGTCCAATGTCAGCGTGCCTGCCGCCGCGCCATGAAGGCCAGCTTTTCGAACAGCGCCACATCCTGTTCGTTCTTCAGCAGCGCGCCGTGCAGGCGGGGCAGCATGGTCGCCGGATCGCGCTTCAGATCCTCGGGGGCCAGATCCTCGGCCAGGATCAGCTTGAGCCAATCGAGGAACTCGCTTGTCGACGGCTTCTTCTTCAGCCCCGGCAC
>JAYZBS010000094.1:0-5071 GCA_036338635.1 Pseudomonadota bacterium
GCGATGGAATTCTGCGCCGTCGAAAGCTGCGGCAAGTGCACGCCCTGCCGCATCGGCGCGGTACGCGGCGTGGAAACCATCGACCGGATCGCGGCGGGTGACGCTGCGGCCGCCGACCTGCTGACCGACCTGTGCGAGACAATGAAGGACGGATCGCTCTGCGCGCTTGGCGGGTTCACGCCCTATCCGGTCATGTCCGCCCTGACGCAATTTCCCGATGATTTCGCCACCCACAAGGAGGCAGCGGAATGAAAGACTTCATCATCCCCCAGTTCGCGCCCGGCGCCGAACCCTTCGACGACCGCGACATGGGCACGCCCGCCCGCCATGGCGCCCCGGTCAGCCTGACCATCGACGGGTTCGAGGTGACGGTGCCAGAAGGCACCTCGGTCATGCGCGCCGCCTTCGAGGCAGGCATCGAGGTTCCGAAGCTGTGTGCCAGTGATAATATGGAGGCTTTCGGGTCCTGCCGCCTGTGCGTGGTCGAGATCGAGGGCCGGCGCGGCACGCCCGCCAGCTGCACCACCCCCGTCACCGAAGGCATGGTGGTCCACACCCAGTCGTCCAAGGTGCGCAAGATCCGCAAGGGCGTGATGGAGCTTTATATCTCCGACCACCCGCTGGATTGTCTGACCTGCGCGGCCAATGGCGATTGCGAACTGCAGGACGCGGCGGGGCAGGTGGGCCTGCGCGACGTGCGCTATACGCCCGGCGACAACCATTTCGACCCCAAAGGCATCGGCGCGCGGTCCCAGTCCGAGGCGCGTCTGCGCGAGGGGCCGGGCAATCCGCAATACCTGCCCAAGGACGACAGCAATCCCTATTTCAGCTATGACCCCAGCAAGTGCATCGTCTGTTCGCGCTGCGTGCGCGCCTGCGAGGAAGTGCAGGGCACCTTCGCGCTGACCATCGAGGGGCGCGGCTTCGACAGCCGCGTGAGCGCCGGGGCCGGGTTCGACGACTTCATGTCCAGCGACTGCGTCAGCTGCGGCGCCTGCGTCCAAGCCTGCCCGACGGCGACGCTGCAGGAGAAATCCGTGGCCGAATTGGGCACGCCCACGCGGTCGGTCATCACCACCTGCGCCTATTGCGGCGTCGGCTGCAGCTTCAAGGCCGAGATGAACGGCGACCAGCTGGTCCGCATGGTGCCTTGGAAGCACGGCAAGGCGAACCGGGGCCACAGTTGCGTAAAGGGCCGCTTCGCCTATGGCTACGCATCCCACAAGGACCGCATCCTGAACCCGATGATCCGCGACACCATCGAGGAACCCTGGCGCGAGGTCAGCTGGGACGAGGCGCTGTCCTTCGCCGCCACGCGGATGAAGGCCATCCAGCAGAAGCACGGTCGGCGCTCGGTCGGGGTCATCACCTCGAGCCGCTGCACGAACGAGGAGACCTATCTGGTCCAGAAGCTGACCCGCGCGGTCTTCGGCAACAACAACACCGACACCTGCGCGCGCGTCTGCCATTCGCCCACCGGCTATGGCCTGGGCAAGACCTTCGGGACCTCGGCCGGAACGCAGGACTTCGACAGCGTCGAACATAGCGATGTCGTGCTGATCATCGGCGCGAACCCCACGGACGGGCACCCGGTCTTCGCCAGCCGCCTGAAGAAGCGTCTGCGCCAGGGGGCCAAGCTGATCGTCGTCGATCCGCGCCGCACCGACATCGTGCGGTCGGCCCATGTCGAGGCCGCTCATCACCTGCCGCTGCGTCCCGGAACGAATGTCGCCGTGGTCAGCGCGCTGGCCCATGTCATCGTGACCGAGGGCCTGATGGACGAGGCCTATATCCGCGAGGCCTGCGACTGGGACGAGTTCCAGCACTATGCCGAGTTCATCGGCGATCCCCGTCATTCGCCAGAGGCCGTCGAGGGCGTGACGGGCGTTCCGGCAGCCGATCTGCGCGCGGCGGCGCGGCTGTTCGCGACGGGCGGCAACGGCGCGATCTATTACGGGCTGGGCGTGACCGAGCACAGCCAGGGATCGACCACCGTCATGGCCATTGCGAACCTTGCGATGCTCACCGGCAACATCGGCCGTCCCGGCGTGGGCGTGAACCCGCTGCGTGGCCAGAACAACGTGCAGGGCGCCTGCGACATGGGGTCCTTCCCGCACGAGCTGCCGGGATACCGCCACGTCAAGCTGCCCGATGTCCGTGCGATCTTCGAGAAGGCCTGGGGCGTCGAGATCGACCCCGAGCCGGGGCTGCGCATCCCGAACATGCTGGATGCCGCCGTGGAGGGCACGTTCAAGGGGCTTTACTGCCAGGGCGAGGATATCCTGCAGTCCGACCCCGACACGCATCACGTGGCGGCGGGCCTGAAGGCGATGGAATGCGTCATTGTCCACGACCTGTTCCTGAACGAGACCGCGAACTATGCCCATGTCTTCCTGCCGGGCTCGTCCTTCCTGGAAAAGGACGGCACCTTCACCAACGCCGAACGTCGCATCAACCGCGTTCGCAAGGTGATGCAGCCCCGGAACGGATACGAGGACTGGGAGGTCACTCAGATGCTGGCCAACGCGATGGGGGCCGGCTGGAGCTATACCCATCCTGCCCAGATCATGGAGGAGATCGCCTCGACCACGCCAAGCTTTACCGGCGTCAGCTATGAGCGGCTGGAAGAGCTGGGAAGCGTTCAGTGGCCCTGCGACGAGAATGCGCCGGAAGGCACGCCCATCATGCACGTGAACGGGTTCCAGGCCGGCCGCGGCCGCTTCATCATCACCGAATACGTGGCAACCGAGGAACGGACCGGCCCGCGCTTCCCGCTGCTGCTTACGACCGGACGCATCCTGTCGCAGTACAACGTGGGCGCGCAGACCCGGCGGACCGAGAACACCGTCTGGCACGAGGAGGACGTCCTCGAGATCCATCCCCACGACGCCGAGGTTCGGGGCGTGACAGATGGCGACTGGGTGCGGCTGGCCAGCCGGACCGGAGAGACGACCCTGCGGGCGGTGCTGACCGACCGTGTGTCGCCGGGCGTGGTCTATACGACCTTCCACCATCCGGCGACGCAGGCCAACGTGGTGACGACCGATTTTTCGGACTGGGCGACGAACTGCCCCGAATACAAGGTCACCGCCGTTCAGGTCAGCCCGTCGAACGGGCCTTCGGACTGGCAGGAGCGTTACAACGAGCAGGCGGAGCGGTCGCGGCGGATCCTGTCGGCCGCGGAATAGCCGATGAGCCTGCCGCCACCCATCCGGTCAGTGGACGCCATGCACCACCGCTCGGGCAGCCGCGTCGCCGTGACGCGTGCGCTGCCCGAGGAAACGCCGGTGGCTATGGTCTATGCCGGTTCGACCCAGGCCGTCATGATGGCGACGCCTGCGGATCTTCAGGATTTCGCGGTCGGGTTTTCGCTGACCGAAGGGATCGTGACCGACCCGTCGCAGATCGACCGGCTGGAGGTTCTGGATCACCCGAAGGGCGCCGAGGCGCAGATGTGGCTGACCGAGGATCGGGCCGAGGCGCTGGCCGCGCGGCGGCGGTTCATGGCCGGACCGGTCGGCTGCGGGCTCTGCGGGATCGACAGCCTCGACGAGGCCGTGCGCGCCCTGCCTGACCTGTCGGCCGTGCGCCCCGCGCTGACCCCGGACCAGATCGCGCAGGCGACCGAGGATCTGCGCGGCTGGCAGCCCCTGCACGACCGCACGCGCGCGGTCCATGCGGCGGGTTTCCTGCTGCCGGGGCAGGGGATCGTCCTTGCACGCGAGGATGTCGGTCGCCACAACGCGCTGGACAAGCTGATCGGCGCCATGGCGCGGCAGGGGATCGCCGCCCGCGACGGTGCCTTCGTTCTGACCAGCCGCGTTTCGGTCGAGATGGTGCAGAAATGCGCCATGGCC
The DNA here is from genome assembly GCA_036338635.1 of Pseudomonadota bacterium. GTDB lineage: Bacteria > Pseudomonadota > Alphaproteobacteria > Rhodobacterales > Rhodobacteraceae > Paracoccus. The sequence continues at coordinate 3,858 of JAYZBS010000094.1, forward strand.
GGGTCCGCCGTCCTGATCGCCGTGTCGGCGCCCACCGCCCATGCCCTGCGTCTGGCCGAGGGTGCGGGCATCACGCTGGCCGCTTTTGCCCGCGGCGAGGGCTTCGATCTGTTCTGCCACCCCGAACGGCTGCGCGCCGAGGTATCCGATGTCGCCTGAAAAGATGGTCATGATGGCCAACCAGATCGCCACCTTCTTCGACAGCCAGCCCGGCGATGCGCCCGACAGGATCGCCGACCACCTGCGCGACTTCTGGGAACCGCGGATGCGGGCGCAGCTGCTGACCTATCTGGAAACCGGCGGCAAGGGGCTGAAGCCCTCGGCCGAGGAGGCCGCGCGCCGGCTCTGATGCAACCGAACGGCCGGTTCGGGGGTTGCCTGCGGGAAACGACAGGCAGGGCAGGCCTTTCATGCAGCAACAGAAATTCGATCTGGGCAGCGCCCGGGTCTGTGTCATTATGAACCGCGGCTCGGGCAAGAAGAAGCACCGGGCCATCGTCGCCGAGCTGGAAAAGCGTCTGAAGCCCGCCTGCGGAAGCTTCGAGCTGCGCCAGAGTGTCAAGGGCAGCGATCTTCCGGGGCTGGCACGGAAGGTGGCTGGCGAGGGCTTCGATCTGGTCGTGGCCGCCGGCGGTGACGGTACCCAATCCGCGGTGGCCGGGGCGCTGGCCGGGACCGACGTCGTCATGGGCGTGCTGCCCGGCGGGACCTTCAACTATTTCGCCAGGGACCTCGGCGTCGGTGAGACCATCGAGGATGCGCTCGACACGCTTCTGGATGCGCGGGTCGATCACGTCGATGTCGGCGACATGAACGACTTGATCTTCCTCAACAATGTCAGTCTGGGCGCCTATCCGCAGATCCTGAAGACGCGAGAGGGGATCTACAAGCGTTGGGGGCGGTCGCGGGTGGCGGCCTATTGGTCGGTGCTGGTGGCGCTGCGCCGGCTGCGCAGCCCGATGCGACTGGTCGCACGGATCGACGGCCAGGAACAGCATTTCGAAAGCGCGCTGGTCTTCGTGGCCCGCAGCGCCTACCAGATGGACAGCTTCGGCCTTGAAGGTGCGGACGCCATCCGCGACGGCAAGTTCGCCGTCCTGATCGCCAAGGCCCTGCAGCCGCTGCCGCTGATGCGCTCGGCCCTGCGGCTGGCCTTCGGTCACAGCGCAAAGAACGACGATTTCGACCTGATCCTGTCCGACCACCTGCAGATC
>JAYZBS010000095.1:0-25076 GCA_036338635.1 Pseudomonadota bacterium
GGCAACCGCAACGCCCCGCTCGGTCACCAGCCTTGTCGCCTCGATCTTGACCTCGCGGCTGGACTTCCGTCCCGTCATATCCACTCTCCAGTTCCATGGTCACGATCTTATCCTCGTGTCCACAAAACCCGCAGCAGGCCACTTCGAACGCATGTAAATCCAGAACGGACCGCGGCACGTAGCGGATCCTGTCCAACTCGACCTTGTCCGCTTGCCGCGAAAGCGACAAGCCGGACCTGCACCGGCAAGCGGCAGAAAACCGTCGGCGGATCATGTGAGAATGGCCGCTGCTCAGAACGGCATATCGCTCCGTGTGCGCATTCATGGGCTCAGCATGGCTATGTCCTCGGCTGAACGCTGCTTGGCAGACGTCATGCTGGGACATCAAATGGGGCTGGCGTCTTACCCGCTTTGGAACGAGGTCACGAAGGTCCGCATATCCATGGCCACGCCTGCGCACTTCATCCGGACCATCGGCTGGAACCCGAATTTCGGAGCCGAGTGCATGATTTGCGAAATGACGCGGTGGAAGCTTATTGCAAGCGGCCCATCGACCAATAGGACAGCCTGTCCGGATAGATTTCAATGGCGATTGTCGTGCACCCGCCAACTCCTTGTCGAACATTAGCACGAGGTCAGTGGTGAAGCATGCATCACGGAATGGGATGAATTCTCGACAAGCTGCAGCGAAAATGACCGGCCGGGGTGTTATTCCGACATCCCCCTTGCATTGATCAGGATCGAAGCGTGGCAGAGGTGCCGTAGGATAAAGCGGGTCGGCGGTCGGCTCGTTACTCAAGACGGTGAAACCGCACTTATCGTTCCGTCTAAGACCTTGGGAGGCAGGCGTCGCAAACCTCAAGTCACCTGATCGGCCTCCAGCGCCGACAGGACCAAGAAGGCCTTTTCGGCGTCTGCAGGAAGCGCAGCCAGCCGGAGACGGTAGAGTTCGATCACCTTCGCAGGTCGGCGGAACGACCTGCCAGGCGGGGGACAGCACGTCAGGATGATGACTGGATGCCTTAACGTGCTTCGTCTGTGGGCAGCGTGTGGCTGTCGCGCCGCGACAGCCACAGGGTCAGGGCCAGGAAGGCCGCCGTGATGCCATAAAGCAGCAGCGCGATCGGGCTTTGCAGCAGGATGGTGAAGTCGCCGCCCGAGATGGACAGGGCGCGGCGCAGGTTGTTCTCCATGTCCATGCCCAGCAGCAGTCCAAGCACCACCGGCACCAGCGAAAAATCAAGCTTGCGCAGCACGAAGCCAAGGATCCCGAAGCCGACCATGACCATCAGGTCGAACGCCGCATGGGTGATGGCATAGACCCCAAGATAGCTGATCGCGACGACAAGCGGCATCAGACCCCAGGCGGGCAGGCCCAGCACGCGGGTGAAGATGCCGATCAGCGGCAGGTTCAGGATCAGCAGCACGAAGTTCGCCAGGTAGAGCGCGGCCACCAGGCCCCAGACCAGATCTGGACTGCGCTCGAACAGCAGCGGTCCAGGCTGGATGTTCAGTGAAATCAGCATGGCCAGCATGACCGCCGTCGTCCCGGACCCCGGGACGCCCAAGGTCAGCATCGGGATCAGCGCGCCGCCGCTGGCCGCGTTGTTCCCGGCTTCGGGGGCGGCGACGCCGCGGGGATCTCCGGTGCCGAAGCTGCCCTTGTCCTTCAGCCGCTTTTCGAAGCTATAGGCCATGACCGCCCCCAGGGACGCGCCGGCTCCGGGCAGGATCCCGGCAATGAAGCCGATCACCGATCCGCGCAGCGAGGCGCCCAGCCCCTCTTTCACCCGCGACAGGCGGGGAAAGACACGGCCCTTCGGGATCGGCTTCCGGTCCTGCGCCTTCTGTTCCAGGAAGAACAGGATCTCGGAAATGGCGAACAGGCCGACCAGCGCCACGATCGGGTCGAAGCCGTCATAGAGGTTGAAGCTGCCGAAGGTGTATCGCGCCACTCCGGTGGAAGGGTCGAGGCCGACCGTTCCCAGCATCAGGCCCAGAAGCGCCGCCAGCAGCGTCTTGCGCGGATCCGTCCCCGAGATGCCGCCGATCGTTGCAAAGGCCATGACATAGAGCGCAAAGTAGTCGGCCGGCCCGAAATAGATCGCGGCCTTCGCCAGAAGCGGCGCGAACAGGGTCAGGCCCAAGGTCGCCAAGGTCGCCCCGATGAATGACGCGACGCCCGATATCGCCAGCGCGTCGGCGGCCTGTCCCTTGCGGGCCATCGGATAGCCGTCGAGCGTGGTCATGATCGCCGGCTCGTCGCCCGGAATGTTCAGCAGGATCGACGAGATGCGGCCGCCATACATGCAGCCGTAATAGACAGCCGACAGCAGGATCATCGACGACGTGGCGTTCAGCCCGAAGGCGAAGGTCAGCGGGATCAGGATCGCCACGCCGTTGACCGGACCGAGGCCGGGCAGCGCGCCGATCAGCGTGCCGGCGAAACAGCCCGCGACGATCAGGGCAAGGTTGATCGGAAGGGCCGCGACGGCAAAACCGGCCCAGAGCGAGGAGAGTATGTCCATGTCAGCCAAACCAGGTCCCGATCACCGGCAGGGGCAGGCCCATCAGCCGGTCGAAAAGCAGATAGAGCCCCGGCGCCGCGATGGCGGCGGTCACGAAGCCCCAGATTGACGGCGCCCCCATCAGAAGCCCAAGGCCCAGAACAGCGGCGAAGGTCGACGGCACGAACCCCAGGGGTTCGAGCAGCAGCGCATAGCCCAGCAGGATGACAAGTGCCGCGCCCTGCCGCAGCAGGCCGTCGGCAGGGGCCCATGCCGCATTGTGGCGCGGCCAGATCATCAGGCACAGCCCCAGAAGGACGGCCGGGATGCCGATAACGCGGGGAAAAATTGCCGGCCCCAGGGGGTCGCCGAAGCCTGCCGTGTATCCCGTCGACAGCCAGACGTATCCGGCTGCCAAAAGGAAAAAGCAGGCACCGGCCAAGCGGTCTGTCACTGAATGACCCCGATCTGGCGAGAGATCTCGGCCATCTGCTGCTCTTGCTCGGTGACGTAGGATGCAAACTCGTCACCACCGCGCCACACGGGCTCCAGGCCGCTGGCTTTCGCCGTCTCCTGCCAGGCGTCGGATTCGTACAGCGTCTTCAGTCTGTCGACCCATTCGGCATAGTCTTCATCGCTGACCTCGCCTCCGGTGTAGAAGCCGCGCCAGTTATAGCCGGTCACATCGTAGCCCTGCGATTTTGCGGTGGGCAGGTCGGGAAAAGCCGACACGGGCTCGTCCGCCAAAAGGGCCAGGACGCGGATGTCGCCGGACTCGACGAAGCCCCTGATCTCTCCCAGGTCGGTCGAGACGAGGCCGACCTGTCCACCCATCATCTGAGTCACGGCCGGACTGCCGCCGTCGAACTGCACCCAACGGATCTGGTCGATGTCGTCGATGCCCGCGGCCTGCGCCAGCAGAAGCAGCCGGATATGGTCCCAGCCGCCGGCACCGGACGAGCCGGAGGTCACCACCGAAGTCGGGTCCTCCTTCAGCTTCGCCATCAGGTCGTCCAGCGTCTGGATGTCGCTGTCCTCGGCCACGGCGATGACGCCGACATCGGCGCCCAGCATGCCCAGCCAGCGCATCTGGTCCGTTCCGCCGGGATACTTGCCCTGAGCGATCTGCGTGACGCCCACGGTCGAGGTCGCCACGATCAGGTCGCCGTCGTCAGCGCGCTTGCCGGCGACATTGGCATAGGCGACGGCACCCACGCCGCCCGGCATGTTCGTCACCTGGACGTTTCCGTCGACCAGCCCCTGCTCGGCCAGAAGGCGGCCAACCTCTCGGCAGGTGAAGTCCCATCCGCCGCCCGGATCGGCGGGCGCGATGCATTCCGCCGCCGAGACGGGTGCTGCGATCAGCACGGCCAAGGCCACGCCTGCGGCGCGCAGGCCTTTCAGTTTCCAGATCATCCGTTCCTCCCTAGATGATGACGTTCCCTATCGCCCGACGACCCCCCGTCGTCCCATGAAGCGCCGCGCGTCTTCGATCGTCTTGCGAACTTCTTGGCGCACCGCTGCCGAATGGGCAAGCACGGCCCGCGCCGCGCCGTCGGCGTCGCGGGCACAGATCAGGTCCAGGATCTCGCTGTGTTCGCGATGCGTGGTGGCCCGACCGTCTTCCGATGTGAAGCTCAGCCAGCGGGCCCGAACCGTCCTTGTCGTGACGTCCTGCATCGCCGCGGCAAGGCAGCGATTGCGCGACAGCGCCGCGCATCGGACGTGGAAATCGAGGCCCAGCTCCAGCCAGCTTTCGGGCGTGAACTCACGGTGGCCGGACACGATGCTTTCCCGGATGAGCTCGGTCTCGGCGGGCGTGGCCAGTTCTGCCGCCAGCCTGACCGCGGCCGGTTCGACGATGTCGCGAAACGCGAAGACGTCATCGATCTCGTCCATGTCGAAGGGCGCCACGGCATAGCCACGCCCTTCGCGGATCACCAGCCCGTCGCGTATGAGGTGGAACAGCGCCTCTCGGACCGGGGTCCGCGAGATCTCGAACTGCGCCTCGAGAGAGCGCTCGCTGATCGGCTCTCCTGGAAGAAGCTCGAGCGACAGGATGGAAAACCGCAGCCTGGACAGGATGTCCCTGCCTTCCTGCTGTCTGTGACCTGCTGCAGCTGCCGTCATTGACGCCTCCGTTGCGTTCGGTATACCAACTTGGCATCCGGAATTGAAGCACTTTGCGACAAGGAAACGACAGGATGGGCTCAATCATCGCGGGCTTCCCCGATCATGCCGTGCTGACCGAAGTGGGTCCCCGCGACGGACTGCAGTCCGAGCCAAATTTCGTGCCGACGCAGAAGAAGATCGAACTGATCCAGGCCCTTCTAGACGCGGGCTTGCGTCGCTTCGAGGTGACGTCCTTCGTCTCGCCGAAGGCGGTCCCGCAGATGCGCGACGCCGCCGAGGTTCTCGCCGCCTTCCGCGACCGCAAGGACGCGCATCTGACCGCACTTGTCCCGAACATGCGCGGTGCCCAAGCCGCAATCGAGGCTGGAGTCGATGCGATGGTCCTGTTCGCGTCTGCCTCTGAAAGCCACAACCTGAAGAACGTGAACCGCAGCCGCGCAGATTCGCTGAAGGGCTTTGCCGAGGTCGCGCGGCTTGCCGAAGGGACTGGCGTGCGTCTGCAAGGCGCCATCGCGACCGCCTTCGGCTGCCCGTTCGAGGGAGGGGTCGATGTCGACGCGGTGGCGGATCAGGTCCGCGCCTATGTCGATCTGGGAATGGATTATATCACCCTTGGCGACACGACCGGCATGGCGACGCCCGCATTGGTGATCGACCGTGTCCAGGCGCTGAGGCCGGTTCTGGGCGACAGCACCCTGGCGCTGCATTTCCACAATACGCGGGGCGTGGGGCTGGCCTGCGTCTATGCCGGTCTGAGCCAAGGGATCACGCATTACGAATCCAGCATCGGCGGTCTTGGCGGCTGTCCCTTCGTGCCGCGCGCGACCGGCAACGTGGCGACCGAGGATCTGGCCTATCTGCTGACCGAGAGCGGCGTCGGGACGGGAACCGACCTCGACCAGTTGATCCGGGCTGCGCAGCTGGCCGAACGGATCGTCGGCCGAGAACTGCCGGGGCAGGTGATGAAAGCCGGGCCGCGCCTGAAGACCGCGCCCATGGACAGCGTGAGGACCGCCAATGGCTGAGGCTGCGAAAGGCCCCTTGGACGGGCTGCGCGTCATCGATTTGACACGGGTGCTCTCGGGGCCGTTCTGCACGATGATCCTGGGCGATCTTGGCGCGGACGTCATCAAGATCGAGCCGCCGAAGGGCGATCCGGTCCGCGCTCAGGGAACGATGACAGAAGGGCATTCGGGATATTTCGCCGGCTTCAACCGCAACAAGCGGTCGATGGTTCTGGACCTCTATTCCGAGGAGGGCAGGGCGGTCCTGCGGCGTCTGCTGGTTGATGCCGACGTCCTGGTCGAGAATTTCCGCCCCGGCACGCTGCAGAAGATGGGCCTGGGCGAGGATGACCTGGCGCGCCTCAACCCGCGCCTGATCGTGGCCAGCGTCAACGGCTATGGCAGCACGGGGCCCTATGTCGACCGCCCGGCATTCGACTTCATCGCACAGGCGATGAGCGGTTTCATGGGCGTCAATGGCGATCCGGACGGCCCGCCGATGCGCGCCGCCGCCCCGGTCAGCGATTTGGTGGCCGGCATCTACGCGGCGCTTGGCGTTCTTGCGGCCGTGGTGGGACGGGAGCGCACCGGCAAGGGGCAGACCGTCGAGGTCGCGATGGTGAATGGCCTGATCAGCCTGCTCGCCTATCTGGCGTCGGAATACTTCGCGACGAACCGGGTTCCGGAACGGACGGGCAACGACCACCCCCTCGTCTATCCCTATGGCCTCTTCACCTGCTCTGACGGGCAGATCGCGGTCGCCAACTCGCATGACCAGATCCTGCGCAGGTTCCTTGACCGGCTGGATCTGGGCTGGGTCATGGCGGACCCGCGCTATGACAGCAACTCCAAGCGAATGGCGGCACGGGAAGAGCTGCGAGAGATGATCAATGCCCGCATGGCCGGCCACAGTCGGGACCACTGGCTGGCCATCCTAAACGCGGCCGGTGTTCCTTGCGGTATCGTCCAGGACCTGCACCAGGTGTTCACCGATCCCCAGGTCAAGGCCCAGCAGATGGTCATCGACGTGCCATTCCAGGATGGCCCGACGGTCAAGGTGCCGGGTTTTCCGATCAAGCTTGGTGCCACGCCATGCCATGTCCACCGCCCGGTGCCACGGCTTGGCGGCGGGACGCGGACGATCCTGGCGGAACTTGGCCTGTCCGAGGAGGACATCGCGGGTCTTCTCCAGCGGCAGGTTGCCGGCGACTGAAAGAAGCGCCGCAGACCCTTCGACTTGACTGCAGAGAAGCGGCGCGCTTCTCTGCCCCACCAATGAGAAGGGGGAACAGGTGGAACAGAGACGGCTTGGTGACCGCAACGTCGGCGCCATCGGCTTTGGCGCGATGAGCTTTGGCGGGATGTTCGGCCCGACAGACGAGGCGACCTCGCTGGCCTGTCTGGATGCCGCTCTGGACGCCGGCATCACCCATTTCGACACCGCCAACATCTATGGCACGGGTGTATCGGAAGAGGTCATCGGTCGGTGGGGGCGCCGTGACGTGCATCTGGCCACCAAATGCGGCATCGTCAGCGGCCCGCCGCGAACGGTGCGCAACGACGAGCCCTTCGTCCGCCAGTGTCTGGAGGAGTCGTTGCGCCGGCTGAAACGGGATCATGTGGACCTCTACTACATCCACCGCCGCCAGCCCGACATGCCCGTCGAGGACGTGGCCGGAACGATGGCCAGGCTGGTGCAGGAGGGGAAGATCGGCGGCTATGGCCTGTCCGAGGTCGCGCCGTCCACCCTGCGCCGCGCCCATGCCGAACATCCCGTCACGGCGGTTCAGAACGAATTCTCGCTCTGGACGCGGCAGCCCCAGCTTGGCCTTATCCAGGCCTGCCGTGACCTGGGCGTGGCCTTCGTCGCCTTCTCACCCCTCGGCCGCGGGATGTTCGGGCGACAGCCCCTGAAGCGGGACTTCCGCGCGGGCATCGACTTCCGCGATACCAACCCCCGCTTCACCGAGCCGAACTTCTCGGCCAACCTTGCCGCCATCGCTCCCTTCCGGGAACTCTGCGCCGCGCGGGGCTGGAGGGTGCCGGGCGCGGCGCTGGCATGGGTCCTGGCGCAGGGGGACCACATCATCCCCATCCCGGGGACGCGCACGGCGGATCACCTGCGCGATTGGCAGGTCGCGGATCTTGGTCCTGCCGACATCGCGGATATCGAACAGATCCTTCCCGCTGGCTTCGCCTCCGGAGCCCGCTACAACGACCAGCAGATGGTTTTCGTGGAGCGATATTGCTGAGCTTGCGGAACGGCGGCACCGCACATTGACGCTTCGCCTTGAGCCTTAAAGCCTTCGTATCGGGCAAACCACGAGCGTCGGGTGTGGGCAGGTCGACTGCCTATGCGGCAGCAACGGGCGCGAAGTGTTGCCAACCTCTTGGTTGAACCTGCCCCCCGGCCGCGCTCATCGCGCGGCCGCTTTCGGCCGCGGGTAGGATCGACGAATGCGGCAAGCCTTCAACTTTATGCCCGACAAAGGATGTCAAGGCGGCCGGGTGTTGCCGGCCCTCACGACTGCTGCGGCACGGCGGCGGCGAAGGCCTGTTCCCGTTTGCAACGGTCTGCGACGGCGGTGATGCGGGGCAGGTCGCCGGTTTCGACCTGCCAGCGGTCGGCGTTGTAAAGCTGCGGGATCAGCACGCAATCCGCAAGGCCGGGCGCATCGCCCACGCAGAATGCGCCAATGAAGGAAGGATGATCCAGCATGCGTTCGAACGCTTCCAGCCCTGCGCGGATCGCGTCTCTGTTCCACTTGCTTCGCGCATCCCTGCCCGCGATCGTTTCAATCCGGTTCAGCACGCGCAGGTTCGCAAGCGGCGCCGTCTCGCAGGCGATGGCCAGTGACAGGGCCCGTGCCTGCGCACGCGCGCCCGGGTCCGGCGGCAGAAGGCGCGGGCCGGGACGGCATTCATCAAGATATTCGATGATCGCCAGCGACTGCGTCAGCACAAGATCGTCGATCTCCAGCGCAGGGACCAGTCCTTGCGGGTTCAGCTTCAGGTGGTCCGGGCTGCGTTGCGCACCGGCAGCAAGGTCGATGGGTCGGGATGCGAAGGCGATGCGCTTCAGGTGCAGCGCGATCCGCACCCTGTAGGAGGCTGACGAACGCCAGAACTCGTGCAGGACGACCGTCACGTCGCGGGCAGGATGCGGCCGGTGCAGGGACCGAAGCCGATGCGGTAGCCGTCGCCCTGCGCAAAGCCATAAAGCTCGATCTCGTCGCCGTCCTCAAGGAAGACGCGGCTTTCACCGTTGACCTCGACCGGCAGCTTGCCGCCTTCAGTCATCTCGAGCAGCGCTCCGGTCTGGTCGCGCTCGGGACCCGAGATGGTGCCCGACCCCAGCAGATCGCCCACCCGCATCGGGCAGCCCGAGCTGGTGTGGTGCGCCAACTGCTGGGCGCTGGAATAATACATCACGTTATAGTTCGTCCGTGCCATCATCTGGCCGTTCAAGGTCCAGCCGACGGCGAGGTCGTAGAGGCCGGGGCGGCTTTCCTGCAGGTAATCCAGCAGCGGATTGACGCGTTCGGCGCCCTGGCTGCGGAACGGTTCCAGCGCGGCCTGCGTCACGATCCACGGGCTGATCGTGGTGCCAAGCGCCTTGGACTGGAACGGCCCCAGGGGCTGGTATTCCCACGCCTGCACGTCACGTGCCGACCAGTCGTTCAGCAGCACATAGCCGAAGATCATGCCCTCGGCCTGATCGACGCTGACCCGGCTGCCCATCTCGCTTGGCGCGCCGACAATGGCGCCAAGCTCCAGCTCAAGGTCCAGGCGGCGGCAGGCGGCCCATTCCGGGCCATCATCGCCCTTCAGCTGCCCCATCGGGCGGCGGATCGGCGTCCCCGAAACCACGACCGAGGACGCCCGCCCGTTATAGCCGATGGGCATGTGCGTCCACTGCGCCGGCAGCGCATTGTCGGGGCCGCGAAACAGCTTGCCGACGTTGAAGGCGTGGTTCCTCGAGGCATAGAAGTCGGTGTATTCCGCCACTTGGATCGGCAGGTGCAGCGTGGCATCGGACATCGGGACCAGCGGCAGGTCGCGGTCGCCGTCCTCGCCCAGCAGGGCCGTCAGCCGCGCGCGCACCCGGTCCCAGGCCGGGCGGCCAAGCGCCATGAAACCGTTCAGCTGCGGGGCAGAGAAGGTGCCGCCCCCGTCCAGCAGGCCCCGCGCCTCAAGCGCCGCCAGGTCCACGATCATGTCCCCGATCGCAACACCGCAGCGCGGATCCCCGCCAGCGGTCGAGAAGACGCCATAGGGCAGATTCTGGATGGGGAAATCGCAACCGGGTTCATTCGCGGCGGCGACCCAGCTGCGCTGAGGGTGTCGGGTCATGTATTGCCTTTCATTCCGCGACCGCCTGTGGGGCAACCGGCCGGGATCTTTGATTTGGATGGAGAGCGGCAGGGGCCGTATTCGTCTCGCGCCCAGCCGCACACGGGTGCCAGCGGCGACGCGCCCCCACCGGCCGTCACTTGATGCCGGGCGTGCCGTCGAACTTCTTCTGAAGCTGGTTCCAGACCTCGACATATTCGGGCTGCATCGGCGCGTCGCGGGCGGCCCATTCGGTCAGGTGCTGGGGAAAGCGGGTCTCGAACATGAAGGACATTGTGTTCTCCAGCTTGTGGGGCTTCAGCTCGGCGTTGCTGGCGCCTTCGAAGGCGTCGCGGTCGGGGCCGTGGGGCAGCATGCAGTTGTGCAGGCTGATGCCGCCCGGCGCAAAACCCTGCGGCTTGGCGTCGTACTGGCCATAGATGTTGCCCATCAGCTCGGACATGATGTTCTTGTGGTACCAGGGCGGACGGAAGCTGTGCTCGGCCACCAGCCAGCGTTCGCGGAAGAGGACGAAGTCGATGTTCGCCGTCCCCTCCTGCCCCGAGGGCGCGGTCAGCACGGTGAAGATCGAGGGGTCCGGGTGGTCGAAAAGGATCGCGCCCACCGGCGAGTATGTCCGCAGGTCGTACTTGTAGGCGCAATAGTTGCCGTGCCAGGCCACCACGTCCAGCGGGCTGTGGCCGATGCGGCTTTCATGGAACTGGCCGCACCACTTGATGACGACGCGGGACGGGACCTCTCGGTCCTCGAAGGCGGCGACGGGGCATTTGAAGTCGCGCGGGTTGGCCAGGCAGTTCGCGCCGATGGGGCCGCGATGGGGCAGGTCGAACTTCTGGCCATAGTTCTCGCAGACGAAGCCGCGGGCCGGGCCTTCCAGCACCTCGACCCGATACACCAGCCCGCGCGGGATGATGGCGATCTCCTTGGGTTCAAGGTCGATCACGCCCAGCTCGGTCGCGAAGCGCAGCCGCCCCTCCTGCGGAACGACCAGCAGCTCGCTGTCGGCCGAGAAGAAATACTCGTCCTCCATCGAGCGGGTCACCAGGTAGACGTGCGAGGCCATGCCGACCTGGATGTTCACGTCGCCCGCCGTGGTCATGGTCCGCATGCCGGTGATCCATGTCAGATCACCCTCGGGCACGGGGATCGGGTCCCACCGGTACTGCCCAAGGCTGGTCACGTTCGGCACCACGTTCGGCGCCGTCTTCCAATGCGGCACCTCGATCGGGCTGAAGCGGCCGGTGTGGTGGACCGAGGGGCGGATGCGATAGCACCAGGTGCGTTCGTTCTGACCGCGCGGCGCGGTGAAGGCGGTGCCCGAAAGCTGCTCGGCATAAAGGCCATAGTTGCATTTCTGCGGGCTGTTCTGGCCCTGCGGCAGCGCGCCCGGCAGCGCCTCCGTCTCGAAGTCGTTGCCGAAGCCGGGCATGTAGCCGTTGGTGGTCCCATCGGCGCGGACCATGCCTTCGGGAAGCTGCTGACCAGTCATCGGGCGCCTTCCTTGTTCGTTGCGTTCGCAATGAACGTATCGCCGCCGCGGCGGTGCTGTCAAGGCTGGCCATTGCTGCTATGGCGGGGCCGTGCCCGCACTAGAAAGGAACACCGCATGTCGTTCGATCTGGATGGATTTCTGCCCTATCAGCTCAGCGTGGCCGCCACGAAGATCAGCCGCAGGTTCGCGGCGCTCTACCGGGCCGAGGCGGGGCTTACGATCCCCGAATGGCGGGTCCTGGCGCATCTGGACCGCTCGGGACGGGTCAGCGTGCGCGACATCACGGCGCGGGTCCACCTGGACAAGAGCATGGTCAGCCGCGCCGCCACCCGGCTGGAGAAGAACGGCATCGTCAGCATCTCTCAGCACGAGACCGACCGGCGCCTGGTTGTCCTCGACCTTACCGACGAGGGCCGTGCCCTGATGCAGAGGCTCGGCCGCATCGCCAATGATTTCCAGGCCCAGCTGCTGCAGGAACTGCAGGGCGACGCCGAACCCCTCCGGCAGGCCTTGGCGCGCATCATCGAGGACGGCTCCGACGCATAGCAAGCCGTCACATGGCCTGCAGCGGCAGCCACAGCGCCAGGGCCGGGAACGCCACCAGCAGGATCAGCCGCAGGATGTCGGCCAGGATGAAGGGCAGTATGCCCTTCACCACCGTGCTCTGCGAGACGCCCTGCGATGCGGCCTGCACCACGAAGAGGTTCATCCCGATCGGCGGCGTGATCAGCCCGATCTCGGCCACGGTCACGACGACGATGCCGAACCAGACGAGGTTGAAGTCCATTTCGACCGCCACGGGGGCCAGAAGCGGCACCGTCAGCAGGATCATCGACATCGAATCCATGAAGCAGCCAAGGACGATGTAGAAGATCAGGATCAGGGCCATCACCGTCATGGGCCCCAGCCCGGCCTGGCGGATCTGTTCGATCAGCAATTGCGGCAGGCCTGTCGTCTCGAGGAAGAAGTTGAACAGCGCCGCACCTATCAGGATGAAGAAGATCATCCCGGTCAGTCCCGCGGTTTCCTGAACGGATGCCTTCAGCGTCAGGCGGTTCAGCCCGCCCGAGATCAGGGCCAGGGCGAATGCGCCCACCGCGCCGACAGCCGCCGCCTCGGTCGGAGAGAACCAGCCAAGGTAGATGCCGCCGATCACGACCCCGAACAGCACCAGCACCTGCCAGACACGGCCGAGCAGCCGGATGCGCGCCCGCCATGCTGTCCGTTCCGCCCGTGGCGCAATCTTCGGGTCGAGGCGCACCTTGATCATGATCGCGCCGGCATAGAGCAAGGCCCCCAGCACCCCCGGAACCAGCGCCGCGATGAACAGCTGACCGATCGAGCTTTGCGTTAGAAGCCCGTAGACGACCAGGAGGATGGATGGCGGGATCAGCACCCCCAGGGTTCCGCCCGCCGCCACCGTGGCCGTGGCCAGCGAAGGGGCGTAGCCGTGCCGCTTCATCTCTGGCAGGGCGACGCGGCCGATGGTGGCGACGGTCGCCAGCGACGATCCGCAGATCGCCCCGAAGAAGGCGCTGGCCGCGATCGAGGTGATCGCAAGCCCGCCCTTGCGATGCCCGATGAAGGCGTTGATCGCCGCATAGAGCGACCGCGACAGCCCCGCATGCGAGGCGAAGACGCCCATCATCACGAAAAGCGGGATGACCGAGAAGGAATAGGGGAAGATCGACTCGAACGGGCTGGAACCAAGGATGTAGGACGCCCCCATCCAGCCGTTGAGGTGCCAATAGCCCAGTACGCCGACCGCCCCCATGGATATGGCGACAGGCACGCCAAGCGCGATCAGCAACAGCGCGGCGCCGAAGCCCAGAAGGCCCAGGGCGGGATCACTCATCCTCGAACGCTCCTCTGGGCGACGACGCAAGCCCCAGGACGATCGCCAGCATCGACATCGCCAGACCCAGAAGCAGCGGATACCAATACCAGTCGATGGGAATGCCTAGCTGCTGGGATCGGTCGCCGAACATCGTCCTAGTCAGGAAGGTCGCGTATCCCTGCCACAGCATCAGCCCCACCAGACCCAGGGACAGGACCGCGATGGCGATCCTCAGCGGTGCCGCCAGGGCGCGCGGCATCAGATTCAGCAGGAAATCCACGCCGACGTGGCTGCCCGCCATGAACGCATAGGGCATGACCAGCCAGGCGCCGGCGATGAAGAAAAGCTGGACGAGATCGACCACGCCCTCGATCGGCAGGCCGAACCGGCGGCCGATCACATCTGCGACCGTCACCAGCGCCGCAGCCCCATAAGACAGCACGCCAAGCCCGGCCAGCGCCGAGACAAGCCAGCGCCCATAGGTGAAGATCTGTTGCAAGATCGTTTTCCTTTGTGCGAACGCCCCGGCGGGGGTGCCGGAGCGTTCATTCCGGATTACTGATGCGCCGCGTCGTATTCGGCGACCGTGTCCTTCATCGCCTGATAGATCTCATCGGCGTTGTCGACGCCCTGATCCTTTACCGACTGGAGATAGCTCGCCATCATCGGCTGAAGGGCCTCTGCCCATTCGGCGCGCTGTTCGTCCGAGAGGACCGAGATCTCGTGCCCCGCCGCCTCGGCGTCCGCGCGGCCCGGCGCATCCCACTGGTCCCACCAGTCACCGAACTTCGCGACCAGCGCGTCGCCGGAATACTGGTCGACGCAGGCCTTCGCCTTGTCGCTGAGCCCGTCATAGGACCGCTGGTTCATCACGAAGAAAAACGACACCGTGTAGGCGCCAAGGTCGAGGTGATAGTCCAGCACCTCGTTCAGCCCGAAGCTCTTGACCGGGTCCCACGGGAAGACCGTGCCGTCGATCACGCCGCGCTGCAGGCTCTCATAGACTTCGGCGGGGGGCAGGCCCTGCGGATCCGCGCCCAGGGCCGACAGCATCTCGGACACGGCGGGCGATGGTGTGCGGATCCGCAGCCCCTGCATATCCTCCATCGTCTCGACCTTGGTGCCGGTGGTGTGCAGCAGGCCGCCGTTATGGGCATAGAGCGCCAGGACCTTCACGCCCTGATACTCCTCGGCCAGATACTCGGGGAACAGCTCCCACAGCGCATAGGTGGCGGCACCCGCGTCATCGGTCAGGAACGGCATGTCGATCAGCGAGGTGCGCGGGAAGCGGCCGCGCGGAATGCCGGTCAGGCCGTTTGCGATGTCGACGACGCCGGCCATCACCTGTTCCTGCTGGCGCGCGACGTTCCCCAGCTGAGAGCCGGCGGGGAAGATCTCGAACTGCACCTCGCCATCGGTGCAGGCGGTGATGTCCTCGGTCCACGGCACGATGAAATCGGTGTGGATTCCATGGACCGATGGCAGATAGTGGCTGACCTTTAGCGTCACTTCCGCACCGGCCGTGGTCGCCATCATCGCCGAGGCCATCGCGGCCCCGGCCAGCATCTTGGTTGCAAGCCTCATTCAGATTTCCTCCCTTTCATGAAAGGCGGCATGCCGCCCCGGTCGTCCCGCCGGCTGGCCCTCGTCAAAGGGCAAGCCGGATCCTTCCTCCGTCCCTTGCCCGCGAGCAGCAGCTCATCATGCGGTCGTTCCGGGCGCGTTCGGCGCGCGTCAGGACCATGTCGCGGTGATCGACCTCTCCCTCGACCACGGCGACCTCGCATGATCCGCAGAGCCCTTCGCAGCAGTCATGCGGCACATCGATGCCTACCGCCAGCAGCGCGTCAAGCAGCGTCTTGTCGGCGTCCACCCGCACGGTCATGCCGCTGTCGGTCAGTTCGGCCTCGAACGCCTGTTCCTTCGACGGATCCAGCCCGGACCCGCCGCTGCTGAAATGTTCGAAGCGGAGGGTGCCTTCGGGCAGATGGGCGGTCAGCTCCTCCAGCGCCAGAAGCATGCGGGCAGGGCCGCAGGAATAGATCTGCCCGCCGGCCGGCAGGTCGGACACCAAGGATGCCAGATCAAGCCCGCGCCCCTCGTCCTTCGGATAGAGGTTCAGCCTGTCGCCATGATCCGCCTGCAACCGCGGCAGGAACGCCATCGTCCGCCGCGATCGTCCGGCATAGTGCAGGTCGTATGACCGGCCGTCCGCCTTCAACCTGTCGGCCATCGCGATGATCGGCGTGATGCCGATTCCGCCGGCGACCAGGGTGCAGTGACTGCTGCCCTCGGACAACCTGAACAGGTTCGAAGGTCCGCGCAGGCGCAGTTCGGCGCCTGCGGTGACGGTGTCGTGAATGTGGCTGGACCCGCCGCGGCCCATGTCCTCGCGCCGGATCGCCACCTGATAGGTGCCGGCCGCCGGATCGCCACACAGCGAATACTTGCGGTCATAGTCGCCGACACACAGTTCGACATGGGCGCCGGCGGTCCAGCGGGGCAGGGGACGGCCACCGGCATCTGCCAGCGTCAGTCCAAGGATGCCGTCGGCCTCCTTGCGGACCTGCTGGACACGCACGGCGCGGGCGATGTCGCGCCGGGCCGGCGCGCCTACCGGAAAGGCGCGCGCCCGGTCGACCATCAGCGGGTCGCGGCGTTCGGGGTTCAGTGCCGGGTCCCATTCCACCCACAGGGCCTCGGGGCCCCGGAACGACGTGTTGGGCATATAGCTGAAGCTCTGGTCGGACAGACGCAGATGCGGCAGACGGCGGGTCATCTCCTCGAGGAAGATCCGCATCTCCATCCGGCCGATGTTCTTGCCCATGCATTGATGCGCGCCATAGCCGAAGGTCAGGTGATCCACCGCGTTGTCGCGATAGATGTCGAAGCTGTCGCCGTTCTCGAAATGCCGGCTGTCATGGTTCCCCGAGGCCTGCACGATCAGCAGCTTGGCGTCTGCGGGGATCTCCACGCCGCCGACCGTGGCCGGCCCCGTGGTCTGGCGGCGCCACGCGACAATCGATCCCGCATATCGCAGGCATTCCTCGACCGCGTTCGGGATCAGCGCAGGGTTGGCGCAGATGTCGTCCCAGGCACCCCGATGGCTCAGCAGCGTCTTGAACATGTTCGCCGATGCCAGCGAGGTCGTCTCGTGCGCGGCGACGATGATCGCCATCATCATCGAATGGACATAGCTGTCGGTAACGACCTCGGGCATTTCCGCGTTCATGCGGATCGTGTGGTGCATCCAGCCGTCGCCGTCGGGCTGGGCGCGCATCTTCTTGATGACCTCGCCCGCGTATTGCCAGAAACGGCCCACGTCATGGGCGACCTGCTTCTGCTTGTCTTCGGACGGCCTGCCCCAAGTGTTGACCGAATGCGCGACCGAGAACGTCTTCAGCGTCGCGATCTCATCTTCGGGAACGCCCAGGAAGTGCAGCGCCACCAGCAGTGGCACTTCGTAGAGCATCGCATCCACAAGGTCGACGCGGCCGTCGTCGATGAACGCGTCGATCTTTTCACGCGTCAGCCTGCGCACCATCTCCTGCTGGCGTTCCAGGTTCTGCGGCAGGAAATGATCCAGCAAGGCGCGGCGGCGCTCCATATGCGCCGGCTCGTCCTCGTTCACCAGGGTACGGGCCATCGCATAGTCATAGCGGCGCAGGATCTCTTGCGCCTCGGCGGTCGCGGGCGAGATCTTCTCGAGGACGTTCCGGGGCGAAAACAGGATGCTGTCGCGGAACACGGCCTTGATGTCGTCGTATCTGCTGACGACCCAGTAACCCAGTTTGGGGGCATAGAACACCGGCATCTGGTCGCGCGACCATCGCAAGGCCTCGGCAGGATCGACCTGATAGGCGCCTTCGAACGGATCGAAGGATCGCGCCAACTGGACCGGATCGAACGGGCAGCTGGACGCCGAGGCGCTGCCACTCCTCGGGCAAACATCCCCGGCGTCGTTCGTGCCATCTGCCGCCATCGAGCCACCTCCTCGCCTCGATCGCCACTGTTGCATACGCAATGAAGGTGCTGCAAGGATTCTCTTTTAGTGATACATTCGTCCCACTATACGAGACGCAATGGTTCCGCGCGTGTGCGGCCCTTGGCAGGACAGGAAGTAATGTGACGACCAGCGGCATCCTCCAGACGCTTGACCGTGGGATCGAGGCGCTCCTGCTGATCGCCCAGAACTCGGGCCAGTTGCGGGTCGGCGACATCGCCCTGCGGCTGGATCTGAAACGCGCCGTCGCATACCGGGTCATCGCGACCCTCGCCCATCACGATCTGATCCGACGCCGTGAAGACGGCCGCCTCACCCTTGGTCGGGCGGCGTTTCAGCTTGGCGCGGCGGCGACGGACACGGTGCGCAGCACCGCGCGTCCCGTGCTCGAGGATCTGGCCGAGGATACCGCCGCCACCGCGTTTCTGTCCTTCGCCGAGGGGTCTGAATGCGTCGTGGCGATGACCGCCGAGCCGCGCCACGCCCTCATTGCGATCCATTATCGCGTTGGTGTTCGACATCCGCTGGATCGCGGTGCCGCGGGGCTGGCGATCCTGGCCGGGCGACCCGCCGCGCCGGATGAGGCGCCTCAGATCACGGCAGCCCGCCAGCAAGGGTTCGCCTTGACCCACGGTCAATTGCACCGCGGCGCAGTTGGCGTGTCCAGCCCGTTGAAGCTGCCGCCTGGACTGGACCATCTGGAATATTCCATCGGCGTCGTCGCCCTCGAGGCGCTGGACACGACCAAGGCCTGCACGGCGGTGCCCGCCGCTGCCCACCGGCTTGCGGCCATGCTGGCATAGGCGGGGCCTCGCACCGACAGGCCTGTCAACGCGCGGTCGGCGCTGCCGCCGCCGGCGAAAGTCACTCGCCTAGCGCCGTTGAAACACCCCATCGCGTGGGCGGCTCCCGGCTTGGAAGCAAGCCATTCCCCAAGGCGCCGTGCCTCTTGGCCGCGCGCCCCCGGCTGACGTCGTATCAGATCTCAAAAAACGAAGTCGGCGCCGGCCAGCGTGTCCCTCAGCCCCTGGACGAAGATCGCCATCTCGGCGGCCGCGTCATCATCAGTGTTGAACTCGATCAGCAGACCGCCGCTCAATACCTTCTGGCGGATCTCGCCGGCCGAGAAGGCGCCGCCGGCATCCAGCCTGAAGGCCTGGTTGCCCCTCAGCCCCATGTCGGCATCGATGTTCGACACCACGATGTCGTCAAGGCCACGGGTGAAGCCGCCGCTGATGACGTCGCGCGCGGCGAAGGACGGGCCGCTGTCGCCGGGGGCGAGGAAGATGAAGTCGTCAGCGCCCGCCCCGCCGCTCAGGATGTCCCTGCCGGCGCCGCCGACCAGAACGTCATTGCCGCTGCCGCCTGAAAGGATGTCGTTGCCGGCCGCGCCCTTCAGCGTGTTTGCGGCCGCATTTCCGGTGATGCGGTTCGCCAAGGCATTGCCCATGCCGTTGATCGCGCCACTGCCGGTCAGCACCAGGTTCTCGACGTTGGCGCCAAGGGCATAGCCATAGCCCGCGCGCACCGTGTCGATGCCGGCGCCCGCAGCCTCGATGACCGTGTCGCCAGGGGTTGCAAGGATATAGGTGTCATTGCCGCGACCTCCTGCCAGCCGGTCCGCTCCGCCGAGGCCGTTCAGCACGTTGGCCGCAGCGTTGCCCGTCAGAGTGTCGTTGAACGCTCCGCCGACCGCATTTTCGATCACTGCGCCCTTGGCGATGGTGAACCCGCCGTGGATCCCGGCGGCGAAGGACACGAAGCCGCCTGCGCCCGGGCCGGACGACAGCGTTGCAGGTCGCAGGTCGATGGTGTTGCTGCGATCCGCCGCGCCCACGATCCTGTCGATGCCGCCAGCGTCCCAGATACACGAATAAAAGGTGCCGACCTCATTGGCGCGCGGCAGGACATAGGTGTCGCTGCCCGTCCGATGGGTGGTGTTCGCGCCGTACATGGCCTGAAGCGCCGCGATGTCGAGCGCCATCGGGCCGGCTTCGTGACCATATGTCGTGCTTTGAGGGGTGCCGAGCGGCCGCGTGTGCCAACCGCTGTTGTAGGACATCATCGTATAGATGCCCTGGTTCAGGCCATAGTCGCCGAAGTCGTCGAAGGCGCTGGTCACGCCCGGAAAGACGGAGGACCGGCCACCGTCATCATGTGGATGCGCAAGGCCTATCGCATGACCAAGTTCATGGATGAAGGTGCAGAAGTCGTAGCCGCCCTGGACCAGAAAGCCGGGGCCCGAGACGGGATCATAGACCTCCCAGTTGATCGCAACGAGGCCCTGCGCCTCTCCGCTCACGAAGCCTTCCCCCGGCGGATTTGCCCAGCCCAGATTTCCCCCGGCGTCGGAGTCGTCCACGCTGGCCCAGACAAGATCCGCATCCGCTGCCGACGAGACTGTGCGGAAGTCGATGTTGCAGGTCGCCTCGAAGGATCGCATCGCGGCCGCCATCGCCGCGCTTTCTTCCGGGAAAAGCTCGTAGGCGGTGATTGACAGGCCCGTTCCATTGCTCAGCCTCTCGTCGCCCGCCTGGCCGGCGAGGTAGGTGCAGACAACGGTGGTGCCTCCGCCCGAGGACCACTTCGTGCCCCAGCTGATTCCATCCACCCACGTGTTTCCCGTGACGGGCGCCAAGGCAACCTGAGCCGTACCAGCCATGTATAAACCCCATGAGGAGGGGTGGCGGCACCATGCCCGACATCTCGCCTTCCTCGAATCGCTGTGACGTTAGGGGGCGGCGCGCCGTTCCGTAAAGGGAGACTTCGCCACCGCATCTGAAGATTTCGTTCCAGTTCGAGTGATGCGCGCGAGGCTGAACGCCTTGACGACATACACCGCCGTCCCGCGTGCCGGGGATGCGGCATCTGATCGATGGTAGATCATGGACGAGCGCATGGCCTTCGAACGCCTGCCGCCCTTGGATGCAAAGAAGATGACAGAGCGATGGACAGCCACAAAACTCTTGTATCGATCGCATTACACCTGTTAGCCTCTTCAAGGCGCGGGAGGATCCGTCATCATCAGGGGGCAGCACCTGGGCGGCGCGCATATTTGGGAGGAAACATATGAACAAGTTCGCTATGGGCCTGGCAGGGATAGCGATGGCGGCGCCGCTGGCGGCCATCGCACAGGATGCCCCGGGAACCGCCACGCAGGACAGCTATCGCTTCCTGATCGTGCCGAAGGTGGTCCACCCTTGGTTCGACAAGGTCAACGAAGGCGCCGAGATGGCCGCCGCCGCGCTAGAGGCGCAGACCGGCGCCGAGATCGAGATCGTCTATTCCGCGCCTCAGACCGCTGATGTCGTCCAGCAGGTCCAGATCGTGGAAAGCGCGATCTCGACCCGTCCCGACGGGATCGCCATCGACCTGCTCGACCCGTCAGGCAACCGCGCCTCTCTCGAGGCGGCGCAGTCGCAGGACATCCCGCTGGTGATCTTCGATTCGATCCCGCCGGAGGGGATGGACATCCCCTATATCGGATCCGACTTCTGCGAGCAGGCGAAGATCGCGTCGCGCCGGCTGGTCGAGGTGTTGGGCGGCGAGGGCGAGGTGGCGATCATGATGGGTGTGCCCACCGCCCCGAACCACTCGATCCGCGCCGAGTGCCATCGCGAGGTCTTCGCCGAGCACGAGGGCATCACCGTCGTCGCTGAAGGCATCGACAACGACAGCATCGAGACCGCGCAGCAGCAGGCCGCCGCGATCATGCAGGCGCACCCGAACCTGGCGGGCTGGGTCGCATCCGACGCGGCCGGTCCCATCGGCATCGGGCAGGCGATCATCGAGGCCGGCAAACAGGACCAGGTCACGCTGGTCGGCCTCGACAACCTCCCCGAGATGCTGGACATGATCCGGTCCGGCGTGGCCGACAGCTCGTCCGCGTCGCAGCCCGAACTGCAGGGATATTGGTCGGTCATGCTGCTCTGGGCGCAGGCGACAGGTGCGCCGGTCCCGGATTACCTGGATACCGGCAACGCGTTCCTGACCCAGGACAACGTCGACGGCTGACCTATCCGCCTCCTGCGGCCGCCTGTCGGGCAGGCTGCAGGAACACCCCCCGGAGGAACGACATGGCCTATCTGGAGGCACGCGGTCTGGGCCGCGATTTTCCCGGCGTGACTGCGCTGGACGGGGTCGATCTAGACATCGAACTGGGCCGAACGCATATCCTGGCTGGCGAAAACGGCGCGGGGAAGTCGACGCTGGTCAAGATCCTGACGGGATCGGACCGCGCCTCTCGCGGGGCCATCCTGATCGACGGCAAGGACCCGGTCGAACATCCCCAGATGTTCCGCAAGATCGCCTATGTCCCGCAGGAACTTTCGCTGTTCCCTGATGTCAGCGTGGCCGAGAACCTGTTCATGCCCTTCGACCGCACCGGTCACGGCGGCCTGGTGAACCGCAGGCGCATGGAGGCCGAAGCGCGCGTCTACCTGGAGCGCTTCGGCATCGAGGCGCGCCCTTCGGATCTGGTGCGGCACATCTCGGTCCCGGACCAGCAGCTTTTGCAGATCGCACGGGCATCGACCAACCGTGACATGAAGGTGCTGATCCTGGACGAACCCACGTCGGCGCTGACGGCGCGAGAGGTCGAGCGCGTCTTCAAGGTCATCCGCGGCTTCCTGGACCGCGACCACGCAATCGTCTTCATCTCCCACAAGATGGAAGAGGTCTTCGAGATCGGCGACGACTATACCGTGTTGCGCAACGGCGAGAAGGTCGCGGCCGGCGCCGTGGCCGATATCGACGAACCGGGCCTGATCCGTGCCATGTCCGGCCGCGAGGTCACCATCGACGACCACTTCCGTCCCGATGCGACCGTGGGCGAAACCCTGCTGGAGGTCGAGGGCCTCGGCGGGACGATGTTTGACGGTGTCAGCTTCACGCTTCGCCAGGGCGAGATCCTGGGCTTTGCCGGCCTTGTGGGCGCGGGGCGGTCCGAGTTGATGCAGACGATCTTCGGCTTCCGCAAGGCCAGCGCCGGCCGGGTCCGCGTCGGGGGGCGCGATTGGCGGCTGGGCGATACCGCCAGCTCTGTTGCGGGGGGCATGCTCTACCTGTCGGAGGAGCGCAAGCACCACGGCATCTTCCCGCTTCTGTCCCTGCGCGACAATATCGGCATGTCGGTGCTGTCGCTGACCTCGGGCGCGGCGGGCATCGACTTCGCCAAGGAGCGTTCGCTGGTCCGGCGGGTGATCGACGACTACGGCATCCGCGCGTCCGGGCCGGGGCAGCGCATGTCGACGCTGTCCGGCGGCAACCAGCAGAAGGCCATCATCGGCCGCGCCATGGCCACGACGCCCCGCATCCTGATCTTCGACGAACCCACCAAGGGCATCGACATCCGCACCAAGTCCGAGATCTATCGCATCATGAAGTCGCTGGCCGAGGAGGGCGTCGGCATCATCCTGATCTCGTCCGAGATGACCGAGCTGCGCCGCTGCGCCAGCCGCATCATCACCATGCATGGCGGCCGGATCACCGGCGATTTCGACGCGGCCACCACCGCGACCGAGACGCTGGTGGGCGCGATCTTCGCGACCGGCACCGACGCCGCGCCATCCGACCCGGAGACTGCCCATGTCCACTGACGCTTCCACGGCCGTCCGACAGCCCTCGGCCCTGTCGATCCTGATCCGCAATCCGCTGGCCGGCGTCTTCATCGCCCTGGTGGCGATCTTTGTCGTATCGGCGCTGATCTCGCCCTATTTTCTGACGGCCTACAACATGTCCGTCATCGCGCGCGGCCTGGCCTTCGTCGGCCTCGTGACCATCGCGCAGGCATCGCTGATGATCTTGGGCGAGCTCGACCTGTCGCTTGGCACGATCGGCGGCCTCTGCGGGGTCGTGTCGGGCATGCTGATGGTGCAGGCAGGTCTGCCCTGGGGGGTGGCGCTGGTCTTGGCGCTGGTGCTGGGGATGGCGCTGGGGCTGCTGAACGGCTTTCTGGTCACCGCCCTGGGCCTGCATTCGCTGGTCCTGACCATCGGCACCGCCGGCATCTATGGCGGCGCGATCCTGGTGCTGACCAAGGGCGTCGCCATCACCGGCATCCCCGAGGGGATCCAGTTCCTGGGTCGCGGCGACGTGCTGGGCGTGCCGGTGCCGTTCATCATCATGCTGCTGGTCCTGGCCGTCGCGTTGTTTCTGACCACCCGCACGCCGATGGGCCGCTACATGTATGCGATCGGCAACAACGCCGCCGCCGCGCGGATGCTGGGGATCCGCGTGGACCGCATCCGGCTGCTGGTCTTTACCTTCGCGGGCATGCTGTCGGCGCTGGCGGGCCTGCTGATGGTCGCCCGGCTGGGGACCGCGCAGCCCTCCATCGGGCAGGCATGGGTGCTGGCGCCGATCGCGGCCTCGGTCATCGGCGGCGTCGCCACCACAGGCGGCGTCGGCTCTCCGCTCGGCGCGATCTTCGGCGCGGGCATCATCGCCATCATCGAGAACATCATCGTCCTCTTCGGCGTCTCGCCCTATTGGCAGGGCGTCGTGTCCGGCGCGATCGTGGTCCTTGCCATCTCATTCGACTCTCTGTCGCGGCGCTACATCCGCCGCGGTGCCTGACGCCAGAAACCGGAACAGACATGACCAAGACAAAGAAGCTGATCAACGCACCCGAGGACATCATCCCGCAGGTCATATCGGGGATGGTGGCGGCCCATCCCCACCTGCTGACGGTCGAGGGGGCGACCGGCCGCGCAATCGTGGCGATCGACGGCCCGCGCGACGGCAAGGTGGGCATCGTCGTCGGCGGCGGATCGGGGCACGAGCCTGCCTTCGCGGGCTATGTCGGCCGCGGGCTTGCGGATGCGGCGGCGGTCGGCAACATCTTCGCGTCACCGTCGCCCGAACAGATACTGGATGCCGCCCGCGCGGCCGACGGCGGGGCAGGGGTCTGCTTTCTCTATGGCAACTACACCGGGGACGTGATGAACTTCACCATGGCCGCCGAGGAATTGCAGGCCTCGGGCGTCCGCGTCCAGCAGGTCGCGGTGTCCGACGACGTCGCCTCGGCCCCCAGGGACCGGCGGTCCGAACGCCGGGGGATCGCCGGCGACTTCTTCGTCTTCAAGATCGCCGGCGCCGCCGCCGACCTGGGCGAGCCCCTGGCCCGCGTCCACGCCCTTGCGCAGAAGGCCAACGATGCGACGCTGTCGATGGGCGTGGCCCTTGGCGCGTGCTCGCTGCCGCAGACGGGCAAGCCGAACTTCGAGATCGGCGACGACGAGATGGAAATCGGCATGGGCCTGCACGGCGAACCCGGCATCCGCCGCGCCAAACTGGCTTCGGCGGACGAGGTCACCGACGAGCTGATGGACGCCATCCTGGGCGAGCTTGCCGCGCAAGAGGGTGATCGCGTCGCCGTTCTGGTGAACGGACTTGGCGCGACGTCTCTGGTCGAGCTCTATATCATGTTCAACCGGATGTCGCAGATCCTCGGCGACCGCGGCGTCAAGATCCACCGCTCGTGGGTCGGGGAATATGCGACCTCATTGGAAATGGCCGGCGCCTCGATCACGGTGATGCGCCTTGATGACGAACTGGCCGCGCTGCTGGACCACCCGTGCCACACGCCCGCGCTGACGGTCGGTGCCGTGCAGCCCGCCGCGGGCGCCGCGCATCGTTCGGCCCGAAAGGCGGCGACGCCGGTGTCGCAGAAGGCCGATGCCCTGCCGACGCGGGACCTGATCGACGACGGCGCCATCACGCCCGCCATCTTCCGCGAGATGATGCA
>JAYZBS010000096.1:0-12776 GCA_036338635.1 Pseudomonadota bacterium
GAAGTACTCGACCGTCCAGAACTGGTTCCCCGGTGACGAGGACGGCAAGGGCGGCATCTACAACTTCGTCACCAAGCGCGCCGATTGCCGGGGCGACCGGGCGAAGGTCATGTGGACGCAGGTCGAGACCGGATCGGCGATTACCTGGAAATACCCGTCCTGCATCCTGCGCGGCAACGAGAGCCAGGGTGAGTTCTATTCCATCGCCATCGCCAACAACTTCCAGCAGGCCGACACGGGCACCAAGATGATCCATCTTGGCAAGAACACCCGCTCGCGCATTGTGTCGAAAGGGATTTCGGCGGGGCAGGCGCAGAACACCTATCGCGGGCTGGTCACCATGCACCCGCGCGCGACGAACAGCCGCAACTACACCCAGTGCGACAGCCTGCTGATCGGCGACAAATGCGGCGCACATACCGTGCCCTATATCGAGGTGAAGAACACCAGCAGCCGCGTCGAGCACGAGGCAACGACCAGCAAGGTGGATGACGACCAGCTGTTCTATTGCCGTCAGCGCGGCATGGACGAGGAAGAGGCCGTCGCCCTGGTCGTGAACGGCTTCTGCCGCGAAGTGCTGCAGGCGCTGCCGATGGAATTCGCCATGGAAGCACAGTCGCTGGTCGCGATCTCGCTGGAGGGGTCGGTCGGATGATCGTCACGACCACGAACAACGTCGAGGGCCACCGGATCACCGCCTATCACGGTGTGGTGGTCGGCGAGGCGATCATGGGTGCCAACGTCGTGCGCGATTTCTTTGCGCAGATCACCGATATCGTCGGCGGCCGCTCGGGCGCATACGAAGCCAAGCTGGCCGATGCGCGGGCGATCGCCTTCCGTGAACTTGAGGAGCGTGCGCGCGCCTATGGCGCCAACGCCGTCGTCGGCGTCGACCTGGATTATGAGGTCGTCGCGGATTCCATGCTGATGGTGTCGGCCTCCGGCACCGCCGTCACCATCGACTGAGGTCAGAAGAATGCTGAAAATCAACAACCTGCATGTGAAACTTGAAGAAGAGGACAAGCAGATCCTGAAGGGTCTGTCGCTGGAGGTTCCGGCCGGCGAGGTTCATGCGATCATGGGTCCGAACGGGTCGGGCAAGTCGACGCTGTCCTATGTGCTGTCGGGCCGCGACGGCTACGAAGTGACCGAGGGCGAGGCGACGCTGGACGGCGAGAGCCTGCTGGACATGGAGCCCGAAGAGCGTGCCGCCGCCGGCCTGTTCCTGGCGTTCCAGTATCCGGTCGAGATCCCCGGCGTCGGCAACATGACCTTCCTGCGCACCGCCGTGAACGCGCAACGCAAGGCGCGTGGCGAGGAGGAGCTTTCTTCGGGCGAGTTCCTGAAGGTCGTCCGCGCCAAGGCGGCCGAGCTGCAGATCAGCCCCGACATGCTGAAGCGCCCGGTCAACGTCGGCTTCTCGGGTGGTGAGAAGAAGCGCAACGAGATCCTGCAGATGGCGATGCTGGAGCCGCGCATGTGCATCATGGACGAGACGGATTCGGGTCTCGATGTCGATGCGATGCGGCTGGTCAGCGAGGGCGTGAATGCGCTCCGCAGCCCCGACCGCAGCTTCCTGGTCATCACGCACTATCAGCGCCTTCTGAACCACATCCAGCCCGACGTGGTCCACATCATGTCGAACGGCCGCATCATCAAGTCCGGCGGCCCCGAGCTGGCGCTGGAAGTCGAAGAGAACGGTTATGGCGATCTTCTGGCGGAGGCCGGCTGATGTCCGATACCGCCGTCAAGACCAAGGTTCAGCAGACGCCGCAGGTGTCCGGCGCGCCGAAGCCCGCTGATGCGCTGGACGCGCGGCTGGCTGCGCTGGACCTGCCGCAGGGCGCTTTCGCCCCGGCACGGGCCGACGCGCTGGCGCGCCTGCGCGACATGGGCCTGCCGGGACCGCGTGACGAATACTGGCGCTATACCGATCCGCGCCCGTTCAATGCGCCTGAACCCACGCCGCTGACCGTAGAAGCCGCGCTTGAATCGCCGCTGTTCGCGGAACGCGACAAGCTGACGATCGTCTTCGTTGACGGTCGGTTCGATGCCGCGTCGTCGGACGACTTGACGCTGGAAGGGGTCGAGATCGAGGCGCTTGCCCAGGCCGACAGCGGCCACTGGGCCACGGACCTGTTCGGCAGGCTGGAGGCCGCGGGGCAGAAACCGGTCAAGCGCCCCTTCGCCGCGCTGAACACTGCTGCCGCGCATGACGGCCTGCTGATCCGCGTGACTGGAAAGCCGACAAAGCCGGTGCATGTACTTCACCGCCGGCGGGCCGCGGATGCCGATGCAATGTGGCATCATGTGGTCCGCGTCGAATCCGGGGCCGAGCTGACGCTGCTGGAAAGCGGTATGGTCGGCGCGCGGTCGAACGGCGTGATCGAGATCGATCTGGCGCCCGGCGCCAAGCTGCACCACGTGGCGGCCAAGCGGGCGGTCGATCCGCGCGTCGGCCTGTCGCATGTCTTTGCGCATGTGGCAGAGGGTGCCGTACTGAAAAGCTTTACCCTCGCCGTCAATGGCCACCATATGCGCAGCGAGGCCGTGATCGACATGGCCGGCGACGATGCCGTGGCCCATGTCGCGGCGGCGGTGCTGGGCGATGGCGATGTCGGGCCGTTCCACCACGACGACACGGTCTTCATCACCCACGGCGCCGAGCGCGGCGAAAGCCGGCAGGTATTCAAGAAAGTGCTGAAGAACGGGGCGACGGGCGTCTTTCAGGGCAAGATCCTGGTCAAGCCCGGCGCACAGAAGACCGATGGCTATCAGATCAGCCAGGCGCTGCTGCTGGACGAGGCCAGCCAGTTCCTGGCCAAGCCCGAGCTTGAGATCTATGCCGACGACGTCAAGTGCTCTCACGGGTCCACGACCGGCGCCATCGACGAGGACGCGCTCTTCTACCTCCGCTCGCGCGGGGTGCCGCGCGAACGGGCGATCGTGTTCCTGGTCCTATCCTTTCTGGCCGACGCGCTGGAAGAGGTCGAGGACGAGAGCCTGCGCGACGAGATCAACGAGCGGCTGGACGCGTGGCTGACGACCCGGCCGCAGATCTGACGCCCCGTGGTGGCATGGCGCAGCGCGTGCTGCGCAGTTGGTGGGCGCCGCGCCAGGTCGTGCGGGGCCTGTCCGACATGCCCGACCGGGTGCTGCTGATCGTGTTGATGCTGGCGATGCTAATCACGCTGGTGGCGCAGGCTCCTGGCCACGCCAGGGCGGCGCAGCTGGACCCGTCGATCCCGATGGATGCCCGCATTGGTGGCGCGGTGCTGGGGACGATCTTCATGATGCCGCTTCTGTCCTATGCGGTGGCCGGGCTGGTATCGGTGCTGTCGCGGGCGACGTCCTGGCGCATCGACAGCCGCCGGTCGCGGGTGGCGCTGTTCTGGGCGCTGCTTGCGGCCTCTCCGGCGACGCTGCTGGCGGGGCTGGTGGCCGGCCTCATCGGGCCGGGACCCGAACTGACGCTGACCCGCGCCATCGCCGGCGCGGGGTTTTTCTTCATCTGGTGTTCCGGCATCTCGGCCCTTGCGAGACGTGCATGACCTTTGACGATTTCAAGACGCTGGCGCGACGGACCCTGTCCGAGCCTGAACAGGCCGCCCGCTGGCTGATCGCGCAGGACTGGCCGATACAGGCGCGCTGGATGGCGCTTGTTCTGGCCGTGTCCGTGTCCGGCGTGCTGGCCTATGTCTCGACGCTGGCCTTCCCCGTGCCCGAGGGCGAGGTTCCGGCCATGTTGGGCATGAGCCGCCAGCCCCTGATGCTGGCCGGCATGCAGATGGTCGCGATCGTCCTGGGCGCAGGGTTGATGGCCGGCGTCGGTCGCATGTTTGGCGGCCACGGCCGGTTCGAGGACGCCTTGTTGCTGACCGTCTGGATCGAAATCATGCTGCTGATCGTCCAGGCGGCCCAGATCGTCCTGTCGCTGGCGCTGCCGGCGCTGGCGGGCATCCTTGGGATCCTTGCGGTGGCGTTGTTCCTGTGGCTGACGGTGCAGTTCACCAAGGCGCTGCACGGCTTCACCAGCG
This sequence comes from Pseudomonadota bacterium, assembly GCA_036338635.1. GTDB lineage: Bacteria > Pseudomonadota > Alphaproteobacteria > Rhodobacterales > Rhodobacteraceae > Paracoccus. The sequence continues at coordinate 4,038 of JAYZBS010000096.1, forward strand.
GACCCAAGGTCTTGCTGGTGATGTTCGCCACGCTGTTGACGATGGGCTTCGTGCTGTCCTTCATCCTGGCCGCGCTCGGCCTCATGCCGGAGATGCCGCAATGAGCTTTGACGTCAACGCTGTCCGTGCCGACTTCCCGATCCTGTCGCGGCAGGTGAACGGCCGCCCGCTGGTCTACCTGGACAGCGGCGCCAGCGCGCAGAAGCCGCGTCAGGTGATCGAGGCAATCATTCGCGCCTATGAGGGCGAATATGCCAATGTGCACCGCGGCCTGCACTTCCTGTCGAACCTGGCCACCGACAATTACGAACGCGTCCGCGGCCTCATCGCCAGGTTCCTGAACGCCCCGCGCGAGGATGAGGTGATCTTCACTTCGGGATCGACGGAAGCGCTGAACATGGTCAGCTATGGCTGGGCCGCGCCGCGCCTGCAGGCGGGGGACGAGATCGTGCTGTCCCTGCTGGAGCATCACGCCAACATTGTGCCGTGGCATTTCCTGCGCGAACGCCAGGGCGTGGTCCTGAAGTGGGTCGAACCTGAACCCGACGGCAGCCTACCGCCGGAGAAGATGCTGGCGGCCATTGGCCCGCGTACGCGGATGATCGCCGTCACGCATATGTCGAACGTCACCGGGACCGTAATCGATATCGCCGGCATCAGGGCGGGCACCGACCTGCCGATGGTGGTGGATGGCAGCCAGGCGGCGGTGCACATGCCGGTGGACCTGTCGACCCTGGGGGCGGACTTCTACTGCATCACGGGACACAAGCTCTATGGTCCGTCGGGGTCTGGGGCGATCTGGATCAGCGCCGAACGCCAGGCCGAGATGCGGCCCTTCATCGGTGGGGGCGACATGATCCGCACCGTTACGCGCGACGCCGTGACCTACGCCGACCCGCCGCTGAAATTCGAAGCTGGGACCCCCGGCATCGTCAACCAGATCGGGCTTGGCGCCGCCCTGGAATACCTGATGGACCTGGGCATGCAGAACATCGCCGCGCATGAACGCGGATTGCGAGACCATGCCCGTGACCGGCTTCGCAGCCTGAACTGGCTGCAGGTCCAGGGTGACGCACCCGGCAAGGGAGCGATCTTCTCCATGACGATGGAGGGCGCGCATGCCCACGACATCTCGACCATCCTGGACAAGAAGGGCATCGCGGTCAGGGCTGGCACCCATTGTGCCATGCCGTTGATGGAACATTTGGGAATCAGCGCCAGCGCGCGGGCCAGCTTTGCCATGTACAACACCCATGAGGATATCGACGCTCTTGTCGAAGGTTTGACCTTCTGCCGCGAGCTTTTCGCCTGAATCTTGCAAAGATTCGAGTGCACGCCGAAGAATGCACGAAAGAACTTGCCCGACGCCGGCAATGTCTGCATCCCTGACCTATCAGCAAGGGGGCAGGCATGGCCGAGGTTCTGGTTCTGGGTGCGGGTATGGTGGGCGTCAGCACGGCGCTGGCGCTGCAGGCGCGGGGGCATGACGTCACCATTGTGGAACGCGGCGTACCGGGTCGCGAGACCAGCTATGGCAATGCTGGCCTGATCCAGACCGAAGCGGTCGAACCCTATGCCATGCCGCTGGCCCCGGGTGCGCTTTTGCAGATTGCCATGGGACGGGGCTACGACGTCAAGTGGACGCCGCAGGGGCTGATGTCGCAGCTGGGCGCGGTGCTGACCTATGCGCGCAACTCTCTGCCGGCGGCGCATCGGCGTGCCTCGGTCACCTGGGGCAAGCTGATCCGGCAGTCGACCGAACGCCATGGCCCCCTGATCGCGGCAGCCGGCGCCGACAACATCATCCGCCGCAACGGCTATATCGAGCTTCACCGCACGCCCGCCAAGATGGACAAGGCCCGCCAGACGGCCGAGCGGTTCCGGACCGAATTTGGCGTCGAGGCGCGATTGATGGACGGGCAAGAGCTGCAGGCGCTGGAGCCGTCGATCAGGACCCGCGTCGAAGGCGCGACCCACTGGTCCGACAGCTGGAACTGCGCCGATCCCGGCGGGCTAGTCGCGGCCTATGCGGCGCTTTTCCAGAAGCGCGGCGGCCGGATTGTGAACGGCGATGCGGGCGATCTGCACCGCAAGGGCGCGGCCTGGGTCGCAGACGAGGTCAGCGCCGAGCATGCCGTCGTGGCGCTTGGACCGTGGTCGCCCATGGTGACGGAACGCTTCGGGCTGCGCGTGCCGATGGTCTACAAGCGCGGCTATCACCGGCATTACCACATGGAGATGCCGCCCCACCACCCGATCGCGGACTTCGGCAACTCGGTCGTGCTGTCGCCGATGCGCCGGGGCCTGCGGATCGCCACCGCGGCAGAACTGACCCCGCATCCGCGGCTGTCGCCGCCGCAGTTGAAACATGGCGAGAAGGCCGCGCGCGAGCTGTTCGACATCGGCGCCCCGGTCGAGGCCGAGCCTTGGACCGGTCGTCGCCCCTGCATGCCCGACATGTTGCCGCTGGTGGGTCGCGTGCCCGACCAACCGAACCTTTGGGCGCATTTCGGGCACGGCCACCAGGGATTCACGTTGGGGCCCGTCACCGCCGAAATTCTGGCCGATGAGCTGGACGGAAAGCCCGGCTGGCAGGAACTTCAGCCGGCGCGCCTGAAACGCGGTTGAAGTTCGCGCGGGTCGCGCACATCTTGGGGTCAACTCCGAACGGATCAGGAACCCCATGGGTCACAACAATACCAGCGCGCCCGTGCTGCGCTTTCCGGAAGTCACCCGCCCCAAGCTGGAAGGCGGCAAGCGCTTCGTGATGAAATCGGAATTCTCGCCCGCCGGCGACCAGCCGACGGCGATCCGCGAACTCGCGGCGGGCGTGATGCAGGGGGAACGCGACCAGGTGCTGCTGGGCGCGACCGGCACCGGCAAGACCTATACCATGGCCAAGGTGATCGAGGAGACGCAGCGCCCCGCAATCATCCTGGCCCCGAACAAGACCTTGGCCGCGCAGCTCTATGGAGAGTTCAAGGGTTTCTTCCCCGATAACGCCGTCGAGTACTTCGTCAGCTACTACGACTATTACCAGCCCGAGGCTTATGTCGCGCGGTCGGACACCTATATCGAGAAGGAGTCCCAGATCAACGAAGCCATCGACCGGATGCGTCACAGCGCCACCCGGGCGCTGCTGGAGCGTGACGACGTGATCATCGTCGCCTCGGTTAGCTGCATCTATGGCATCGGCTCGGTCGAGACGTATTCCGCGATGACACAGGACATGATCGTGGGTCAAAGCTATGACCAGCGAGAGTTCCTCGCCCAGTTGGTGGCGCAGCAGTACAAGCGCCTCGACGCCAGCTTCCAGCGTGGCGGCTTCCGCGTGCGCGGCGATCTGGTCGAGGTCTGGCCTGCCCACCTCGAGGACCGCGCCTGGCGGTTCGATTTCTTCGGCAACGAATTGGAAGCGATCACCGAGTTCGATCCGCTGACCGGCACCAAGTCGGACAGCTTCAAGCAGATCCGCATCTATGCCAACAGCCACTATGTGACACCGCGCCCAACGATGCAGCAGGCCATCAAGGGCATCAAGGCCGAGCTTCATGGCCGCCTGAAGCAGCTTCAGGACGAAGGCAAGCTGCTTGAGGCGCAGCGGCTTGAGCAGCGGACGAATTTCGACATCGAGATGCTGGAGGCCACTGGCGTCTGCAACGGCATCGAGAACTACTCGCGTTATTTGACCGGGCGCGCACCGGGCGAGCCGCCCCCCACGCTGTTCGAGTTCATCCCCGACAACGCCATCGTCTTCGCCGACGAATCCCACGTGTCGGTCCCCCAGATCGGCGGCATGTACCGGGGCGACTTCCGGCGCAAGTTCACGCTGGCCGAGCATGGCTTCCGCCTGCCCAGCTGCATGGACAACCGCCCCCTGAAGTTCGAGGAATGGGACGCGATGCGGCCCCAGTCCGTCTTCGTCTCGGCCACTCCCGCGCAATGGGAGATGGACCAGACCGGCGGCGTCTTCGCCGAGCAGATCATCCGCCCCACCGGCCTTCTGGACCCGCAGATCGAGATCAGGCCCGTCGAGATGCAGGTCGATGATCTTCTGGACGAGGTTCGCCGCGTCACCGCGGCCGGATATCGCACGCTGGTCACCACCTTGACCAAACGCATGGCCGAGGATCTGACCGAATATCTGCACGAGCAGGGCATCAAGATTCGGTATATGCACAGCGACATCGACACCATCGAACGGATCGAGATCCTGCGCGACCTGCGCCTTGGCGCCTTCGACGTGCTGGTGGGCATCAACCTTCTGCGCGAGGGTCTAGACATTCCCGAATGCGGTCTGGTGGCCATCCTGGACGCCGACAAGGAAGGCTTTTTGCGGTCAGAGACCTCTTTGATCCAGACAATCGGCCGTGCGGCCCGGAATGCCGACGGGCGCGTGATCCTCTATGCGGACCGGATGACCGGCAGTATGGAACGTGCCATCGCCGAAACCGAGCGGCGGCGCGAGAAGCAGATGGCATACAACGAAGCGCATGGGATCACGCCGCAGACGGTCCGCAAGAATGTGGAGGATGTGCTGGCGGGCCTGTGGCAGGGCGACACCGACCAGTCGCGCATCACGACCAAGGTCGACAAGCCGCTGATCGGCGCCAACCTTGCCGCTCACCTCGATGCGATGCGGGCCCAAATGCGCAAGGCCGCCGAGAACCTCGAGTTCGAGGAGGCCGCGCGGCTGCGCGACGAGGTCAAGCGTCTGGAGGCGGTGGATCTGGCCATCGCGGACGATCCGATGGCGCGGCAATCTGCCATCGACGATGCGGCCGAGGCTGCGGTGCGCAGTTCTGGCCGTTCGACGGCAGGCCGGGCGGGACAGCGCGGCGGCAACAAGCGGTCAAAACGCGGGCGTTAGCCGCAGGCGATGCCCGTGACCCAGCCCTTGGGGTCGACATACATCGTCAGACGGGCCGGGTTATAGTCGCGGGTCATCACGCCGGGGGTCATCACCTCTCGCACGCGGAGGGTCGGCGGCAGCAGGATCTCTCCGACGTTACGGCCGACCAGCGCCTGATGCTGCGCGGGATCGCAACTGCGGGATGCCACGTCATAGGGGTTGCCGCCGCAGGCCGACACCGCCAACAAAGCGACGGGAAATGCGACGACACTGACGCGGCGTGCGAAACAGGGCAGGGCGGTCATGGTGATCCTCGGCTCCATGGTTGGCGCCCCCCGCCCTGATCGGGCGGGGGACTGGCTTATTCCGCAGCGGCCAGCACGCCGCAGGCGATACGGTCGCCGGCGTCGCCAGATGGCTGGCTTTCATAGTCGTCGGTGCCGCCGTGAATGATGAAGGCTGTGCCGTCGTCGTCGTTGATCACGTCGGCCGTCAGCTCGGGCGCGAAATGTTCGACCATCGCCTCGCCGCTGTCGGGGACGTGCAGGTTCGGCAGATCGCCCACATGCGGGCCGGTTTCGGTCATGATCCCGTGGTCCTGCCCGTCAAGGGCCAGATGGCCGCCGGCGCTTTCGAAGCTGGGGCCTTCGCAGGCACCGGTTTCGTGCAGGTGAACGGCGACCTGACCGGGCGGCAGTCCTTGCAGATCCAGCGTCACAAGGGCATAGCCCGACGCGGTCGGCTGAACCGTCACGGTTCCGTGGTCGGTGCCGTCTGCCGCCGCGACCTGCGCGGTAAAGCTTTCGGCGGCGGTGTCCTGGGCGCTGACGGCGCCGGCGGACAGCATCAGGACGGCCAGGCTGGCGGAGAGAATTCTGTCGGTCATCGGAAACTCCTCAGTCGCGTTCAGCAGTCTGAACGTCTGTGGGCGTGCGATGTTCCCCGGGGCTTGATCCGGACCGACTATTTCGCGATATACCTGTGACCGAAGCCGAAGGACAGCCCCATGCTCGTGCGCATCTATCAGCCAGCCAGGAACGCCATGCAGTCCGGGACTGCCCGCACAAAGGGCTGGATCCTTGAGTTTCCGCCCGCCGACACGCGCGAGCTTGACCCCCTTATGGGCTGGACCAGCAGTCAGGACACGCAAAGCCAGGTCCGCCTGCGCTTCGACAGCCGCAAGCAGGCCGAAGACTATGCCAAGGAGCATGGGCTGGACTTCGTCGTGCAAGAGCCCCATCGCCGCAGCGCCAACGTCCGTCCGCGGGGTTATGGAGAGAACTTCGCCACCGATCGGCGCACGCCGTGGACACACTGACGTGTTGCTCGGGGCATAGTTAGTGCCAGCTGGGGGCATCTTTGCCCAGTTCGGGGCAAAGGTTTCGCAAACCACTGATTTCTCGCTGACCGCCTTTGGGCGGTCATCTGCTTTTGAGGACAGGCCATGACCATCGCCCATCTCGTCACCCATTCCGGCGGCTTTCATGCCGACGAGCTTCTCTCATCTGTCATCCTGACCCGGCTTTTCCCACACGCCCGAATCCTGCGTACGCGCGATGCCGGTTGGATCAGCCCCGCGCCGGACCGGGTGATCTATGACGTCGGGCGCGACTACGACCCTGCACGGCTGATCTTTGATCATCACCAAAAGAACCCTCCGCTGCGCGATGATGGTCAGCCCTACAGCTCCTTCGGGCTGATTTGGAGGCAGTTCGGCCACGACTACCTGCGGGCTTCCGGCGCCCCCGCGCGGGACGTGGACGCGATCCATGCCGCCTTTGATGCGGATTTCGTGCTGCCCATCGATCTGGTGGACAATGGTTCCCTGTCGCCGACCGGGCCGCTTGCGGACCTGTCGCTACCTCTGCTGCTGGAAGGCCTGAAACCCGTCTTCGACGACCGCACTCCCGAGGCGGATGATCAGGCCTTCGACCGGGCGCTGGTCATCGCGCGGGCCTTTGTCGAGGCCGCGATCGCACGCAAGGCCGCGAAATTGCGGGCCGAGGCCGTGGTGATGGATGCCATCGCTGCCGCAGGCGACGGCCCAATCCTGGAATTGCCGATGGGCATGCCCTTCCGCGCGGCCATCGACAAGGCAGGCGCCGATCACCTGCTGTTCGTCGTCCACCCCCGAGATACGGACTGGACGATCACCGGCATCCGCCGCGATCCCGCAGGCTTTGCGCTGCGCGCCGATCTGCCTGCAGCTTGGGCGGGCCTGACCGAGGCCGCACTCGAGGCGGCTTCGGGTGTGCCAGGCGCGCGCTTCTGCCACAACGCCCGCTTCATCGCGGTGGCGGCGGATCGGCAGGCCGCGCTGCAAATGGCGGCGCTGGCGGTTCGGGATGCTGGGGCAATGCGAGAGTCAGTATAAGCGGCCATGGCCCGTTAACTATCAAAAATTGTTATTGAACTTGGCGTGCAGGAAGCAGCCTGACGGTAATGCGGCATGGCGACTGCGGCGTCGGTCTGAAGCAGACACTAAGCCTATCCGGAGGCTGATGAGTGCCTCCCTCGGCTCGAAGAGCGGTAGGCGGTCAGATGGAAGCCCGGTATGGCAACCGTAGAAGGATCTGGATAGTAGTCATTCCTGCGACGCACGGTGACATTCCTTTAGCGTCGACACGCATGCGTGTCTTTCATTTGATTCCGACAGAGCTGCGGATCGCAAGATCGAAGACTATGGGCGAAAACGAGTGTCCTAAGGACGGGGCGGGCGATGAACGTAGCTGTTTAACGATCGCGTGAGATTGACCAGGCTGGCAGGAAATATCAACAGGTTCCTTCAACTGTCGTCAATGTCCCGACCGATAATAAAGTGTTCGCGCGAAAATGCGTCGTGCTTTTCTCCGGGATTTTGAACGATCCAAATGGCAAGTTCTTTGGGACGCGCGGAAAAAAGCAGGCGGGGCTGCACCTGATCGGTCGGAGGGACCGCGAACCTAACCGGTCCGTAGAGATTTGATGAGCATCTGCGCGCCTCGCACCTGAGACGTGACCACCCTTTACCCCGCTGGTGTCATGCCACGCGGATGGTCTCGGCGGTGCCGAGGGCGTCGAAGCGGTTCATGAGGGCGATGCGGATGTGGATTTCTGCGGTCTGTCGGTCGGGGTCTCTGGCCATGATGCGTTCGCCGAAGGGCTGCAGGCAGCGCATTTTCGCCTTGATGCGGCTGCGGGCGTGGTATCCCGGGCAACGCTTCCAGAAGGCCCTTGCGACGTATCGCGTCGCGCGCAGGGTTTTGGTGCGGGCGCGTGCCGCGGGGCAGTCATCCTCCCCTGGTCGCCCGTTCTTGCGGATCGGGAACACTGGAATGACGTCGCGCGCCAGGATTGCGGTCTGACAGCGGCGGGTCATAGGCGCCGTCGGCGGTCACCGTGCCGACCGGTTCGCCCATGGGAACCTGGTCGAGCAGGTCCGGAAGGATCGGACCATCGCCGTCTCGGCTGGGGGTGATTTCCACGGCGCGGATGTCGGATGTTACCGTGTCCACGCCCAGATGCACCTTGCGCCATTGGCGTCGGCCCTGCGCCCCATGCTTGCGCGCCTGCCATTCGCCGTCGCCGAGGAACCTGATCCCGGTGCTGTCGACAGCAGGCTCAGCGGACCACCTGAGCGGCGATGGGGAACCTGCACGGCCAGGGTCCCTTGCCTGCGGCACAGCGTCGAGAAGTCCCGCACGGGCCAGTCCAGCCCCGCCAGCTTCAGCAGGCTCGCCACCATCCCTGCAGTCTGACGGAGCGGCAGTTTGAACAGGACCTCGACCGCCAGGCAGAATTGTATGGCCCGCGTCGGAAAACACCCCAGGCCGTCCGTCGCGCGGCGCGCATGAGGTCATGTCCTCGTCAACCCGGATCGGCAGCGATCCCTGCTTCCGCAGCGACGC
>JAYZBS010000097.1:0-6775 GCA_036338635.1 Pseudomonadota bacterium
CCCCCCTCGATCCGGCGGATCGACGAGGTGTGGCCCGGCTTGAGGCCCAGGGGCTTGCCGGCAGCCATGATCTTTTCCCACAGCTCGTCGCCGCGGGTGCCGTCCTGCAGGTAAAGCTCGTATCCCAGTTCGCTGGACCAGCCTGTGCGCGACACCACCAGCGGGATGCCGTCAAGGTCCACGTGGCGCAGCCAGTAATAGCGCAGGTCCATGATGCTGTCGCCGAACAGGGCACGCATCACCTCGCCCGATTTCGGCCCCTGCAGCTGAAGGGGTGACACGTCCGGCTCGTTGATCGTGACGTCCATCCCCGAATGCACTGCAACCCCCTGCGCCCAGAGCAGGATGTCACTGTCGGCCAGCGATATCCAGAAATGGTTTTCCGCCAGCCGCAGCAGCACCGGGTCGTTGAGGATGCCGCCCTGGGCGTTAGTGATCAGCACATACTTGCATTGTCCCACCGCCATCTTGGACAGGTCGCGCGGCGTCAGCATCTGCACGAAGCGTGCCGCGTCAGGGCCGGTGATTTCGACCTGACGCTCGACGGCCACGTCGCACAGGATCGCGTCGTTGATCAGGTTCCAGAAATTCTGCACCGGGTCGCCGAAATCGCGCGGGATATACATGTGGTTATAGACCGAGAACCCCTTGGCGCCCCATCTGACGGTCGCGTCGAAATAGGGGGACTTGCGGATCTGCGTGCCGAAGCCGAAATCGTCTGTCTGCGTCATCTGTCGTTCGCTTTCACAAAGGGCCGAAGCAGCCCAAGGGGGAGTGTGTGGGCAGTCATCGGATTAGACCGCAAATGCCGCCGCCTCGCGGACCGAAATCGGGCTTTGTCGCGACCGGATGGACTGTTCTTCCGGCGCTTTGCAGACCGTTCGGTCACGGTAGTCGCACAAGCTTGCGACGTCCGCCGCCGGGCAGGGGCCAAGCCCCGCCCCGCGGTGATCAGGCCGGATCAGCCGACGGCCTGATCAAGGACGCAAGATCTGGATGCGCGGACTTCACCTGTCGGGTCACGATGTAGGTCATGTAGCGCTGGATCCCCAGCTCTGCCTCCAGCAGCGTCTCCATGAGGGTCTGGAAGGCCGTCAGGCTTATCGTGAAGACCTTGAGGACATAGTCCATCCCGCCACCGGTGGCGATGCATTCGGTAACTTCGGGAAGGCCGCGGATATGGGTCTCGAACCGGACGAAGTCCGCCTTGCGGTGCTGGGCCAGCGACACCGTCACGATGACCTGGGTGAAATTGGCGAACCGTTCAAGTGCGATGTCCGCGTGGTATCCCCGGATCAGGCCGGCGTCCTTCAGACGCGCCAGTCGGGTCCAGCAGGGCGTCGGCGAAAGGTTCACCATCTCGGCCAGGCGGACCTTGCTCAGCTGTCCGTGCCGCTGAATGGCCACTAGGATGCGGATGTCCGTCGCGTCCAGCCCGATCCTGCTCATGCAACGCCCCCACATCCGTCCGAAGCGGCCGGTCGCACCCTGCGCGCGACCGGAAAGGCGCCACGGCTCCGTTGATGGGCATTTTCAACACGCGCCGTCGACGCTGCGCAAGCTGCTTCGCCGCCGGGCGCCACAGAATGCGCGCGTCGGGTTGTGTCCCGTGCAGGCCATGCCGCCGAAACTTGGCCTTGGCGATGGACCCCGGCGGCATCTTCGGTAGAATGGTTAACGTAGTAGTGTGACCGTTTTGCAATCGCGCCAAGACGTCAGGCCCTTGCACCGCTGGCGGAGACGACCATGGACGATGACCCCTTCAAGGCACCTTGCCCCAGCTTCGCGTCAACGCCCGAAGGTCAGCGACCCTACATGAGCGATCTGCATCACGACATCCTGGGCATGGCCACGGCCTGGAGCACCGGAGCCCGTCCGATCCTGGCGCTGTTGGGTGCGCCGGGCAGCGGCAAAACGCTGCTGGCGTCCGAATTTGCCGCACGTTCCAAGCGCAGGATGCGGGTCGGCTGGGTTGATTGCGGAACCGCCACCGTGGACCTGGCCGATGAGGTGCCCAAGGCGCTAGGGATCACGACCGCCGATCCTCTGCAGGGGCTTGCGGATCTTCTGGCGCGATGCTCGGCCAACCGGCAGACATGCCTACTGGTCGTGGATGATGCGCAGCGGTTGACCAAGTCATCGCTGGAGTTCCTGGAGGATCTGACCGCGGCCCCCGGTCTGCCGCTGCCGATCTATGTCCTGCTGGTCGGGACCGAGGATCTGGCCACGCTACTGGACTGGCCTGCGCCCGAAACCCTCCAGCAGCGGATCGGCGGGCATCTGCGGCTGCAGCCGTTCACCGAGGCAGAGACCGGCGACTATATCGCCCACCGGTTCCGGGCCGCCGGCTGTTCCTGTCACCGCGGCCGCTCGCCCTTCGACGCCAGAGGCGTCGCGATGCTTCACGCGGCCTCGCAGGGCTATCCGGAAAACATCAACCTCCTGGTCCAGCGCTGCCTGTCGACGCTGCGGGCCGCGCCCGACGGCAGGATCGACGCCCCGGCCGTCCATCGCTGCCTGACCTCCATGGCCAGGGCCGGGACGCTTCCCTATCCGCTGCCGGCGCTGCCCACCGTCGAGGAATTCGAAGAGCGTCAGGCCTTGCAGGCCACCGTGCCGCCCGACGAGCCGCAGGATCTGCATCTCGGAAATATCATCGCCGACCCGCGGTATCATTGGACGGATGTCGAGGATGATCTCGCCTCTGGCAGGACCAGAAGGTGGCTGACTCTTGGTGTCGCCAGCGTCGCCCTGGTTGCGGCGCTGGTCGTCGGCAGCAACCTGATGACCCCTGCCGACGATCCGGCATCCGTGCAGGGGGATCTGATCTCGACCGCTTCGGAAACGTCGGTCGAGGATCCTGCGCCGCGGCCTGAACCGCCGGCGCCCGCGGTCGAAACGGTGGTCGAAGAGACGGACGTGGATCCGCAGGCGCTTTTGCTTCAGGCGCTGTCGACAGGGGCAGAGGATGCGTCCGCATCGATCCCGCTCTACACGCGGGCGGCGTTGTGGGGTAATCAGCGGGCAGCCTATTACCTTGGCCAGCTCTACGAGACGGGTGCCGGGGTCGCGATCGATCCCGACAAGGCACGGGCGTGGTATGGCCTCGCCCCCGATATCGAGGGGGCCTCAGAACGGCTTGCGATCCTGGCCGAAGGCGGCTCAGCGGCTGATCCCGCCGACCTGGTTGCACCGGTTCCACACCGGCAGGTCCGCTTCCCCTGGAGCCGGACAGAGCTTTACTGGCAGGCGGCGCCGGGCGCAGAACCCGTCCGCTACAAGGTGGAGTTCGTCGCTGCAGGGTCGGACCAGGTGCAGCAGTTCGAGACCGAGCTGCAGGCGGCGCTGGTCCGGCAGCGGGTGTCGCGCTGGAGGGTCATCGCGATGCAGGCCGACGGAACCGAAGGTCCGGCATCGGCCTGGATCAGCTTTGACCGCGTCACCCCCTGATCAGCAGCCCAAGGCGGCGCAGATGTTGCGGCGATAGATGGTGTTCGCCTCGCTGTCCTGCGGCGTCTCTGGCGCGGGCTGGGTGCAGTTCGGCTGGTATTCCGGGTCGAGGCCACGGTTGACGCAGGTGCTGATGTCCCAGCCCGGCGGAATGTCCGTCAGGTCGACCGCCTGCCACTTGGCATGCCCATTGGTGCGCAGCGTGTCGATCCCGGTCAGAAGCAGCGACGACAGGTCCGAGACGCCCCGGCAGCTGGCCTGGTGATAAGTGTTTCCGCGCGGGTCGAATTCATAGGTCATCAGCACCGCCTTGACCGCAACCAATTCGACCGGGTCGGGCTGGAAGTCATAGGTTCCGCCCGCCAGCGTCGCGGGGGTATAGACCGCTTCCAGCGTATCGTCCTGAATCGGCAGCAGATGAAACTGCTCTGGGTCGATCTCGTTCTCGGAGTAGAGCGCCGCGGGCGCCCCGGCGACATAGAAGAAGGCATCGAGGTCGCCGGACTGCAGCTGTGGCAGGGCGTCGCCCGGCGCGATGGTCAGCGTCTCCGACGGCTCGATCCCGGCCAAGGACAGCATCAGCGAAGCCGTCAGGAACGTGCCGCTGTCCTCGACCCCGATCGCCACGCGCTTGCCGGTCAGGTCGTTGAAGCTGGCGATATCGTTGCGGGCCAGGATATGAACCTCTTCCTCGTAGAGCGGGAAGGCGATGCGGACGCCGGCAATCGCGCGCGCGACGGCCGGGTCGTCGCTGGCGAATGTCTGCATGTATTCCAGCACGTCGCTCTGCACGATGCCGAACTGGGTGTTCGGACGCTGGCGGACCCCCAGGAAATTCTCGAGCGACCCTGCGGATTCAACCACCTCGAGGCTTTGCCCGCACTGCTGCATCAGGTTGTTCAAGTCGCGGCCGATCTGGATGTATGTCCCCGTGGGAGAACCCGTCATGATGCTCATCTGGGTGTCCTGGGCCTGTCCCGCGCCCGCCAGGGCCGATCCGGTGCAGATCCCGAGGGCGAGGCGTTGCAGAAGCTTCAACATGGTCATCGTCGTTTCTTTCCGTATGAGGGGCTTCAGCATCCGTCCAACTGGTTCACCAGAACCAGCAGCGCCTGGCGATTGATAGGGTTCTGGACCTCGCGCAGCGCATCGATCGCGCATTGGCCATCGATAAGCAGATCACGCAACCGTCCCCGTGCCGCAGGTGCCTGAGGAAGCCCTGGCGTCGTCGCCAAGACGGCATCCACCTGATCGGCATCGCGCGGCGGCAGCGCTTCCCCGCTTTCAGCAGCGACGACCGGCGCAGCGGGTTCAGGCTCCTCAACCGGTTCCGGTTGCGGCTCGACAGCTGCCTCTCGCTGCTGTTGCAGGTCGGCCAGCTCCGCCGTCATCGTCTGGATCTGCTCGGTCAGTTCGGTGGCCTGAGCCTGCTGCGCCTCGATCTGCGCCGTCAGTTCCTGCGAGGCGGCCACGTCGGCTTCTGCCGCCTGACGCTGCTGCTGCAGGTCGGCCAGCTCCGCCGTCATCGTTTGGATCTGCTCGGTCAGTTCGGTGGCCTGGGCCTGCTGCGCCTCGATCTGCGCCGTCAGTTCCTGCGAGGCGGCCACGTCGGCTTGCGCGGCTTCACGCTGCTGCTCCAGGCCTGCAAGTTCCGCCCGAACGGCGGCGATCTGCGTCTGCAGCGCGTCCAGGTCCTGCTGCAGATCGGCACGCGCCGCGTCCTGCGAAGACTGATCCTCCTGGCGGGCGGACGCCTCGGCAGTGCGGGATTCGAGCGTCGCCAAACGGTCAGCCTGCTGTTGCTCTGCGGCGCGCATCTCTTCGAGGCTGCGGGTCAGTTCCTCGCTCTCGGCGCGGCGGGCCTCGATCTGCGCGACCAGCTCTGCAAGCTGGGAGTTGGCAGAGTCGATCCTTGACTGCAGGTCTGCCTCGGCGGCCTGAGCCTCATCAATGCGCGCCTGATCAAGACCTTCGTCCTCAAGCGTTGTCAGGTTGCTCCGCTGCTGCTCCAACTGACCGGTCGCGTCTTCGATCTGCGCATTCAGAGATTCAAGCGCAGCGCGGGCGGCGCTGACTTGGGGCTCCAGCTCGGCGGCCTCAAGCTCCATCGCGGCAATGATCTGGCGCAGGGACTGGGCACGGGCCGCAGCATCATCGGGTTCAGCTTGCCCCCAGGCAGAGCCTTGCAGGGCAACCAGACCGAATGCGGCCAAGCCGGCCACGCGAAAACAGCGAAATGACAACACGGCACCAATCTCCCGTTCATTTGATAATGCTTGTGAACACGAGTTTGTCAAGAACCGGGGGGCAATCGCATCGTCACCTCCATTCCACCCATGCGGGACCGGCCCGCCGATGACCGGAACGGGAAAAGCTGATCGCGGCTCAACCCTGTGGTGGAATCGGCTGCATGGATGGGGCGGTTCGACCTCATCTGCCGGCGGGATTTCGCCGCTGGAACGTCGTTTCGAAGTATGGCCGTGACTGGACGGATGGTCAGGTTATTCATCCGGCCATCCTGTGATACGTCTCCGCCGCCGGCCCTCGATCTGGCGGCCCATCGAGAGCGAGGTTCTGTCATGACTGATTGGTTTATCCATACCACGACCCGCATCGCGAAAGCTGCATTCGTTGTCGGACTTGTCGCCACGCAGGCGATGGGGCAGGGAAGCAACGGCGGAATCCCCTCGGCGCAGGACATCCTGCGGCATCTGCCCCCTGTGCCGGGCCGTGCCGAGGAGCCGACGCCCGCACCCGCGCCGGCGCCTGCACCCGCGCCGGCGCCTGCACCGCCTGAAAAGCCCGCGCCACCGGTCGAGGCCGCCCCGCAACCAAGCGCTCCCGTCGTGCAGGCGACGCCGAGGCGGTCGCCGCCTGCTGCCGTACCGACCGCCCCCCGCGTTTCCGCACCCTCTACCGACGGATCTTCCAGGACGTTGGCCGAGGCGCGGGTCGTCATCCACTATCCCGAGCGTGGCGGATACGAGCGCTCGCAAGAGCTGGTCCGTCTGCTGCGCGCCATGGGCACCGGAGAGGTCGAGACCCGTCCGGTCCGCTATGCCGTTGACCGGCAGAGCATCCGGTATTTCCATGCCGCCGACCGAGAGGTGTCCGGCGTCATCGGCGATCTGGCTGGCATGCTGGGTGCGGGCGGCCGCGAAACCGTTTCGGACTTCACCTACTACCGGCCATCGCCCAGGAACGGGACCGTCGAGATCTGGCTGCCGTGACCGACATGCCGCTGTACCAGCGGTGGGGCGGCTGCTGACGGCTGGAGCCGGGTGAAGGACAAGCCGTCGCGCAGCTCGTGACCCTGGTAAAGCCG
>JAYZBS010000098.1:0-13411 GCA_036338635.1 Pseudomonadota bacterium
ACGGGACAGACCTTGCCCCATCAGAACCTCAGCCTGCCGCAACGTCGAGACAATCTCCTCCGGCTCCGGTCGCTTGCTGGCCAGTCTCGATCCTCCGTGTCACAATCATGACGGCGGACCACTTCAGTCGGGGAGGGTCACATCTGGCCAACTTTAGCTGCTGGAGGGCATCAGGATCATGCATGGCCTTAATCACCCTCTCGGTGCCCGATCGCCAGGGGTTGAGGACAGAATCATAGAATTGGCTGCGTCCCGACATGCGCATGAACGCCGAAGGGCTTCGGGTCCGGGATGGGACAACACCGCGGCTAGAACAGACCGTCGATTTGACCCTCGGCGTTGATGCCGATGACTTCGGCTGCGGGGCGGCGCGGCAGGCCCGGCATCGTCATGATCTGGCCGCAGATGGCGACGACGAAGCCCGCGCCGGCGTTCAGCCGGACTTCCCTGACTGGAATGACGTGCCCGTTGGGTGCGCCGCGCAGTTTGGGATCGGTCGAGAAGCTGTACTGCGTCTTGGCGATGCAGACCGGCATGCGGCCGTGACCCGCAGCTTCCCATGCTATCAGCTGGGCGCGGATGCCGGGTGCGGCCTCGACGCGGGCAGCACGGTGGATGCGGGTGCAGACGGTCTCGATCTTTTGCCACAAAGGCATCTCGTCGGGGTAAAGCGTGCGGAAATCGGCACGGTCGCCTTCGGCCAGTTCGACCACGGCGCGCGCCAAATCCTCGGCCCCTGCCCCGCCGTCGGCCCAGTGCCGCGCAGGGACGGCCAAAACGCCGTGCATCTTGCAATAATCCTGCAGCGCGGCGATCTCGGCGGCGGTGTCTCCGGCGAAGTGATTCAACGCGATTACGACCGGCAAGCCGAAGCTGCGGATGTTGTCGATATGGCGGCCCAGGTTGGCGCAGCCGCGCTCGACCGCGCCCACGTCCTCGACGGCCAGATCAGACTTGGCAACGCCGCCGTTCATCTTGAGCGCGCGGATCGTCGCCACCAGCACCACCGCCGACGGCGCCAGGCCCGACAGGCGGCACTTGATGTTCAGGAACTTCTCGGCTCCAAGATCGGCCCCGAAACCAGCCTCGGTTACGACATAATCCGACAGCCGCAGCGCGGCCCGCGTGGCGATGACGCTGTTGCAGCCATGCGCGATGTTGGCGAAGGGGCCGCCGTGGACCAGGGCGGGATTGTTCTCCAGCGTCTGGACCAGGTTCGGCTGCAGCGCATCGCGCAGCAGAACCGTCATTGCGCCGTCCGCCTTCAGGTCGCGGGCGGTGACCGGCTGACGGTCGAACGTCTCGGCCACGACGATGCGGCCCAAGCGGTCCTGCAGGTCCTGCGGGTCGCGCGCCAGGCACAGGATCGCCATGACCTCGGAGGCGACGGTGATGTCAAAGCCGGTCTGGCGGGAGAAGCCGTTGCCCGGTCCGCCCAGACCGATGACCATGTCGCGCAGGGCCCGGTCGTTCATGTCGATCACACGCCGCCAGGTGATCCGGCGCGTGTCGATGTTCAGGCCGTTGCCCCAGTGGACGTGGTTGTCGATCATCGCGGCCAGCAGGTTGTGGGCCGAGGTGATCGCGTGGAAGTCGCCGGTGAAATGGAGGTTCATGTCCTCCATCGGCACGATCTGGGCATACCCACCACCGGCCGCCCCGCCCTTCATGCCGAAGTTGGGTCCCAGGCTTGCTTCGCGGATACAGATCGTAGTGCGCCTGCCGATGCGGTTCAGCGCATCCCCCAGACCCACGGTGGTCGTGGTCTTGCCCTCGCCCGCGGGGGTGGGATTGATTGCCGTCACCAGGATCAGGCGCCCTTCCGGGCGGCCCTGCAGTCCGGCGATCGCCTCGTGCGTGATCTTGGCCTTGTCATGGCCATAGGGCAGGATCTGCCGATCCGTCAGCCCCAGACCTGCGGCAATGTCCGAGATGTCACGCTTTCGCGCCGCGCGGGCGATCTGGATGTCCGACTGCATGAACCTCTACCGCACCACCATGACCGATACGGGCGAATGCCGCACCACCGCGTTCACATCCCGGCTGACCAGGATGCTGCGCAATTCATCGGGTTTGTGGCTGGCCATGACAATCAGGTCAACGTCGTATTTTTCGGCGTTCCTCAGGATCGTTTCCGAGATGTTGCCGTGACCGACATGGGTGCGGGCACGGGAAGGGTCCTGGAAGTGCCGACTGGCGAAGTCCTCCAGTGAATCCTTCATGGCCTGCAGGGCCTTTTCCTCGAACCCCTTGGGCAGGAACGTTGCCACCATCGAGCTGCCGAAGTCGTGCACGATCCCCAGCAAATGGATGGTCGCCTGCGCACCCGCCAGGTGCTGTGCCACCGGCAGCGCGCGTTCCCAGCTTTCGGAATGCTGCAGGTCGATGGGCAGAAGGATGTTCCTATGCATGGCGAACCTCATGTCGCGGGCGGGCGATATCCGGCCGCCGGCGCTGAGACCAGACGACCAGAGCAAGCAGCAGGAAGGCCGGGATATAGATCCAGTACCGCGATGGTGCCGCGACGGGCGCGTTGACGGCCAGGATCGTCTGGTCCCAGTCCAGCCCGGCCTCTTGCGCGGGGCTGTCGAAGGCCACGTTGTCGATCACCACCCTGTCGCCATCCTCCAGAAGCTCGATCCCGGCGGCGGCAAGGCGGTCTTCGCCGGTTGCGCCCTCTGGCACCGGCAGCAGGGCGGTGAACTCAACCGGGTTGCCGATCTCGTTCAGGCCCGAGATGCGCAGCCGCAGCCCGTCGCCGGGATCGCTGTCGGCCAGTGCCTGCACGAATTCCGTGCCGGGGCGTTCCTCGAAGGGTGGAAAGGCATAGCTCCAGAAGAAGCCGGGGCGGAAGATCGTGAAGGCGATCAGCAGAAGCGCCACGGTTTCCCAGATGCGGTTGCGGACCAGGAACCACCCTTGCGTTGCCGCCGCGAACAGCAGCATCGCCACCGTGGCCGTAATGAAGACGAAGATACCCTGCACCCAGCCCACGTCGATCAGAAGAAGGTCGGTGTTGAAGATGAACAGGAACGGCAGCGCCGCCGTCCGCAGGCTGTAGAAGAACGCGACGACCCCCGTGCGGATCGGGTCGCCCCCCGACACGGCCGCCGCCGCGAAGGATGCAAGGCCCACGGGCGGCGTCACGTCGGCCATGATGCCGAAGTAGAAGACGAACAGGTGCACGGCGATCAGCGGCACGATCAGCCCGTTCTGCTGCCCCAGCGTCACGATCACCGGCGCCAGCAGCGCCGAGACGACGATATAGTTCGCCGTCGTCGGCAGCCCCATTCCCAGGATCAGCGACAGGACTGCGGTCAGGGCCAGAATCGCCAGCAGGTTGCCGCCAGACAGAACCTCGACAACGTCGGCCAAAGCCGAACCGACGCCCGTCTGGCTGACCGCGCCGACAATGATGCCCGCCGCCGCCGTGGCGATGCCGATCCCGATCATGTTCCGCGCACCCGAGATCAGGCCATCCACAAGGTCGTTGACTCCGGCACGGGCCGCGGCGCCCGTCGTCGCGTTGCCGGTGCGGTCCATGCCGCGCAGCATCACCATCAGCGGTCGCTGCGTGACCAGGATGAAGATCATGAAGGCCGTCGCCCAGAAGGCCGACAGGCCCGGCGACAGGCGGTCGACCATCAGCGCCCAGACCAGCACCACGACCGGCAGGATGAAGTGCAGGCCCGACCGGACCGTCGGCCCCGGCAGCGGCAGCGACGTGACGGGGGCGTCCGGATCGTCGATCTTCAGGGGCTCTTCGCGCGAGGCGATCCACAAAAGGCCGACATAGGCCGCTGTCAGCAGACCGAAGACGACATACGGCGCATTGGCGCCGAAGGCGGGCCGGATCCAGCCCATACCGTAATAGACGGCAAGCGACAGCGCGCAAATGCCTGCGATGATGAAGGCCGCCGTCAGCAGGCGGCGCAGGATCGGGGGCGGCTCATAGGCGCGAGGCAGACCTTCCATCCCGGCCTTCGCAGCCTCGAGGTGGACGATGTAGACCAGCGCGATGTAGCTGATCGTGGCGGGCAGGAAGGCATGCCGGACGACGTCGAAATAGGGAATGCCCACGTATTCGACCATCAAGAAGGCGGCGGCACCCATGACCGGAGGCATGATCTGCCCGTTCACCGAGGACGCGACCTCGACCGCGCCGGCCTTTTCGCTGGAGAAGCCCACCTTCTTCATCAGCGGAATTGTGAAGGTGCCGGTGGTCACGACGTTGGCGATGGACGACCCCGAGATCAGCCCGGTCATCGCGCTGCTGACCACGGCTGCCTTGGCCGGTCCGCCACGCATGTGGCCCATCAGTGAAAACGCCACCTGGATGAAGTAGTTGCCGGCTCCGGCCTTGTCCAGAAGCGCCCCGAACAGCACGAACAGGAAGACGAAGCTTGTCGAGACGCCCAGGGCGATGCCGAAGACGCCCTCGGTCGTGATCCACTGGTGGTTCGCGACCTCGGACAGGGAATTGCCGCCATGCGCGATGATCGACGGCATGTAGGGGCCAAGGAAGGTATAGATCAGGAAGACCGTCGCCACGATCATCAGGGCCGGGCCAAGGCTGCGGCGCGTGGCCTCCAGCAGCAGCATCAGGCCGATGACGGCGACGACCAGGTCGCGGGTGATCGGTGCGCCGACGCGACGGCCGAGTTCGTCGCTGAAGACGAAGACGTACATGGTGACGGCGACCGACACCAGCGCCAGCGCCCATTCCCAGAGTGGCACGTGGGTCTTGGGACTGCCCAGCAGGATCGCGGCGATCACGCCGGCGGCCGACAGGCCAATCCACCACAGTGGAAAGTCACCGGGCGCGCCATAGACGAAGAGGCCTGCCAGAATCAGCGGGATGGCCACGCCAAGCGCCAGCTGGAACGGTGACTTCTCGGCCGGATAGGCCATGAAGGCCAAAAACATCGCGAAGGCCAGGTGGACCGACCGGGCGTCGGTCGCGCTGATGATGCCGAAGTTCAGCATGAACGGTAGCGGCGAGGCGATCCAGAGCTGGAACAGCGACCAGCAGAGCGCGACCGCCAGGATCAGCTTGCCCACCGCACCCGGCGGGGTCCTGGCGCCGGTGTCTGACGAGGCGACAAGCTCGTCCAGTTCCGCCTGGCTCAGCTCTCCGTGGCCGGCGGCCTGCATCTCGACCGCGCTGGCCTGCTGCTGGCGGCGCTTCTCATGTTCGGGGTCGTCGCTCATCGAAGCACCTCTGCGATGTGGCTTGGCAGTCGTCGTGAAAGGGGCGGACCCGAAGGACCGCCCCGATCGTCAGGTCCGGATCACTCGATCCAGCCCTGTTCGCGGTAATAGCGCTCGGCGCCGGGGTGCAGGGGGGCGCTGTTGCCTTCGCTGATCATATCCTCGGGTTCCAGCGATTCGAAGGCCGGATGCAGGCCCTTGAAGCGGTCGAAGTTGTCGAAGACGGCCTTGACCACCTGATAGACGGTTTCTTCGGGCACCTCGGCCGAGGTCACGAAGGTCGCCTTCACGCCGAAGGTCTCGGTATCCTCATCGTTGCCGGCATACATGCCGCCGGGGATCGTGACTTTCGAGTAATAGGGATTTTCCGCAACCAACTGATCGATGGCATCGCCCGCCACGGTCACCAGGTTCGAATCCACCGTCGAGGTGGCTTCCTGGATCGAGCCGTTCGGGTGGCCGACGGTATAGCTGATGGCGTCCACCTGGTTGTCGCCCAACGCGGCCGCCTGCTCGGCCGGGCGCAATTCCGACGCCAGGGCGAAGTCGTCCATCGACATGCCCATCGCGTCCAGCACGATTTCGAACGTGCCGCGCGACCCGGAACCGGGGTTGCCCACGTTCACGCGCTTGCCGGCCAGATCCTCGAAGTTCTCGATCCCGGCATCGGCGCGGGCGAGGACGGTGAAGGGCTCGGGGTGGACGGCGAAGACGCTGCGCAGATCCTCGAAGGCGTCGCCTTCGTAATCCGAGCTGCCGTTGTAGGCATGGTATTGCCAATCGGACTGGGCCACGCCCATCGTCATGTCGCCCGACTTGATGGCATTGATGTTGGCGATGGACCCGCCGGTGGCGGGGGCGGTGCAGCGCAGACCCGTTTCGGCGCTGTCGCGGTTCACAAGCCGGCAGATCGACTGGCCGACAACGTAATAGACGCCGGTCTGACCGCCCGTGCCGATGGTGATGAACTGTTCTTCCTGGGCCAGGACCGGCTGCGCGCTCAGCGCGAAGGCGGTGCCCAGCAGGATCGGTTTCAGCTTGCTCATGCGGCTTCTCCTCTGATTCGTCACGTGGCGGCGCAGGACGCGACCCGCCATCACAGATACGTTAATGGTCTGCGAAGTTTGCCGCTTCGACAACCCCTTGATGCAGACCGCGCAGCCGTGCGTGCAAATCAGTCCTGCAGGACCTGCCTGACGCGGGCCTGAAGGTGGGGCACAAGCTCGGCCTCGAACCAGGGGTTCTTCTTCAACCAGGCGGTGTTGCGCCAGGATGGATGGGGCAGTGGGACGACGCCGTCGGGGGCGTCGCGCCAGGACTGCACGATCTGGGTCACGGGGCGCCGGTCGCCCAGGTGCCACCGCTGCGCGTGCCCCCCGATCAGCAGCTTCAGCCGCAGGTTCGGCATCGTCACCATGACGCGACTGTGCCATGTCGCCGCGCAGAGCGCCGGCGGCGGCAGGTCGCTGCCCTTCGCGTCATAGCCTGGAAAGCAGAAGCTGGTGGGCAGGATCGCCACACGGCTGCGGTCGTAAAAGCTGGCCTTGTCCAGCCCCAGCCATGCCCGCAGCCGGTCGCCGGACCGATCCCAGAACGGAATGCCGGCCTCGTGGACGCGCAGGCCCGGCGCCTGGCTGGCCACCAACAGCCTGGCAGAGGGGTCGAACCAGACCACGGGCCGCGGCGCATGCCGCGTGCAGGTTGCAGCAAACCTGTCGGCGCAAAGGCGGCAGGCCTCGATCTGGGTCATCAGGTCATCCATGCTGTGCCAGATAGGCAGGCCCCGCGCGAAGGCAAGCGGCGGCTGCGGCTGATCCCCGGCAGATTTGCAGTGCAGCGGCATGGACGCCGGGGATTCGATGCAAACTTGCATCAGATTGTGCTGGCCCCTCGACCGGATCTGCGGTCCGATGCGGTTACTGGACAGCGCCGCCCTGGCAGCTTAAAGTTGTGTCGTCTCTCAGGCACCGTGCATGGCGCGGCCCGTGCCCTTTCGATTGGTTCATCACCGCCATGCTGGAATTCGATAGCGTCTCGAAGTCGTTCTGGACCGGCAAGCAGCACAAGATCATCCTCGACCAGGCCTCGTTCCGGGTTGAGTTGGGGAATTCCCTTGGCATCCTGGCTCCGAACGGCACCGGAAAGACAACGCTTGTCAACATGATGTGCGGGCTTGAAAAACCTGATGAGGGCAAGATCCGCCGCGACTGCCGCATCTCTTTCCCCCTGGGCTTCATGGGCGGACTGGTGAACCGCCACAGCGCGAACGAGAACGCGCGCTACATCGCACGCATCTACGGCTTGGATCCGGACTATGTGTCGGCCTTCACGCGCTGGCTGTGCGACATCCACGAATATTTCGACATGCCGGTCGGCACCTATTCCAGCGGCATGCGACAGCGCTTCAATTTCGCGCTACTGCTGGCGCTGGACTTCGACATCTACCTGATCGACGAGGGAATGCCGCAGACGACAGATGTCGAATTCAACCGCAAGGCAGGCCGCGTGCTGTTCGACCGGCTGAAGACGGCGACGGTGGTGGTCGTGTCCCACCAGCCCAGCACGATCGAGAAATTCTGCAACCGGGCGGCGATCCTGCGGGACGGCAGGCTCTATATGTTCGAGACCCTGGACGAGGCCAAGCAGTACTATGACTACACCTCCTAAGACGCGCCGCTACCACGCCTCGACCGCCGAATCCGTGCGCGCGGACGGCGCTACCCCGTCCGGGGGCCAAGCACCCGCTCCCCGGCTGGAGGTCGTCCGCCGGGAAGCACAGGCGCAGCCCGGCCCGCAGGCCCAGTCTGCCCCACAGGATCAGGACGCACAGCGACTGGAGCGCCTGACGTCGACGCAACCGACGGATGACGGCTTCGGCGATTTCAGCCTGAACCGTCCCGCGCCCGACGCCGCCGCCGCCGCGGACGGGGCGCCCGATGCCGACCTTGAAGAGCGGCTGGAGGCCATCCGCGCCGAAAAGCTGACAGAGCGGCAGTTGCGCATCGCCCGCCGGATCGCGGCCCTGCACCAGATCGAGGTCGCCTCGGGCGAAGAGGCCGTGCTGCGGCTGCGGGAACGCGGCATCGACCCGTCACATCGCAGCGCGGTCGGCAGCATCCTGTCGTCAGAGGGCAGCCGCGCGCAGGCCGCGCCAGCGGTCAATCCGCCCGCAATCCGCCAGCCGCCAGTGCCTTCGGTCGTACCAGACACCGCCCCGGCCAAACGCCCCGCCCTGCCCTCGCGCGAAGATCTGACCGAGGAGAAACGCGCGGCCGAGATATTCCGCATCCAGCGCGATCTGGCCCGCCGTCGCCGGCGGCGACTGACAATGCTGGCCGCGCGTGTTCTGGTCTTCGTGATCATCCCGACAATCGCGGTGGGGATCTATTACTTCCGCTATGCGACGCCGCTTTACGCCACGTTTTCGCAGTTCCAGATCCAGTCCGCCGAAGGCGGCGGCGGCGGCCTGGGGGCGATGCCCGGCCTGTCGGCCATGGCGACCAACACCGATGCCGTCGCGGTCCAGAGCTATCTGACCTCGCGCGCCGCGATGCTGCGCCTCGATGAGGATCTGGGCTTCCGCGAAGCCTTCCAGGACCCCGACATCGATCCCATCACACGCCTGCAGCCGGACGCGACGATGGAGGACGCCTTCTCGCTCTACAAGAATCTGGTCGAAATCGGCTATGATCCGACCGAGGGCATGCTGAACATGGAAGTGATCGCGCCCGATCCGCTTCTAAGCGAGGCTTTCTCTCGTGCGCTGATCTCCTATGCCGAGGAACTGGTCGACGACCTGACCTCGCGCCTGCGTTCCGACCAGATGGACGGCGCGCGCGAGACCTATCAGGATGCCGAGGACAAGATGCTGGCCGCGCAGAACCGCGTCCAGGACCTGCAGCAGAGACTGGGGGTTCTGGACCCTGCCGCCGAAACGTCGGTCGTCATGGGACAGGTTGCGCAGCTTGAAGCACAGCTGACCGAAAAGCAGCTGGAACTCGGGCAGTTGCTGGCGAATCCTCGACCGCTCGAAAGCCGTGTCGAAGCGGTTCGTGGCGATATCTCGCGCCTGCGGCAGATCATCGCCGACACGCGCGAGAACCTGACCCAGGGGACCGAAACCCGAAGCTCCCTTGCCGCCATCACCGGAGAGCTGCGCATCGCCGAGGGCGAGCTGCTGACCCGGCAGGAACTGCTGTCCACCGCCGCCGCGCAGATGGAGGCTGCGCGGATCGAGGCAAACAAGCAGGTCCGCTACCTGTCGATGTCGATCGCCCCGATCCCGCCGGACGAGGCGACCTATCCAAAGGCGTTCCAGAACACCCTGGTGGCATTCCTCATCTTTTCGGGTATCTACCTGATGCTGTCGCTGACGGCCTCCATCCTTCGCGAACAGGTTTCGACATGACGCATCACAAGCATATCGCCCTCGGCCCGCTGACTTGCGGCAACGACCTGCCGCTGACCGTGATCGCGGGCCCCTGCCAGCTGGAATCGCTGGACCACGCCCTGATGATCGCAGAAACGATGGCAGAGGCATGTGGGGCTGCTGGCGCCGGCTTCGTCTTCAAGGCCAGCTACGACAAGGCGAACCGGACGTCTTTGTCAGGGCGGCGCGGCTTGGGCATTGACGAGGGGCTGCAGATCCTGGGCACCGTCCGCGACCGCATCGGGTGCCCGGTGCTGACCGACATCCACGACGCCGAACAGGCAGTCCGCGCGGCCGAGGTCGTGGACATCATCCAGATCCCAGCCTTCCTCTGCCGGCAGACCGACCTGCTTCTGGCCGCCGGGCAGACGGGGGCGGTCGTCAACATCAAGAAGGGCCAGTTTCTGGCGCCTTGGGACATGCCGAACGTCGCCGACAAGGTGGCTTCGACCGGCAACGACAACATTCTGCTGACCGAACGTGGGGCCAGCTTCGGCTATAATACGCTGGTGGCGGACATGCGCTCCCTGCCGATCATGGCCCGCACCGGGTATCCCGTCATCATGGACGCCACCCATTCGGTGCAGCAGCCCGGAGGCCAGGGCGGAAGCTCAGGCGGGCAGCGCGAATTCGCGCCGATCATGGCCCGCGCCGCCGTAGCGCTTGGCGTGGCGGGCGTCTTCATCGAGACGCACGAGGATCCCGACAGTGCGCCGTCGGACGGGCCGAACATGATCCCCCTGGCGCGGATGGGCGACCTCGTCGCCTCTCTTATGCGCTTTGACGCGCTGGCGAAGGCGGACCCTCTGCCGGCATGATCCGGACGTTTCTGCTGATCCTCCTGCTGGCCCTGACACCGGCGGCGGCACAGCAGGTCGCCCCGGCCGAGACGCCGACGGGCACCATCCCCGTGGGCAGCGACAGCGCGTCAGACCTGGCGATCCTCAGCCGCATCTCCAGCATCCTGGCGCAGCTGCCGGATTTCGACGGGCTGCGCGTCCAGGTCGACGCCGGCGTGGTCACCCTGACCGGTGAGGTGACCGAGCAGCAGACGATCGACCGGCTGCTCCGGCTGATCAACCGGGTCGATGGCGTCGTCGCGGTTGAAGACAATGTCCGGATCTCCACCGACCTTGGCACGCGGCTCGATTCGGTGCGCGAGCGCTTTCGGGCGCGTCTGACGCAGGTGATCGCAGGCCTGCCCTTCATGGTCCTGGGCCTGGCGGTCGGCGCACTGATCGTGCTGCTGGGCGGCTGGATCTCCCGGCGGCAGCGGGTGCTGTCGGGCATCGCCCCGAACCCGTTCATCGCGGGCTTTCTGGCGCAGGCCATCCGCCTCTGCGCCTGGATCGTCGCGCTGGTGGTCGCGCTGGACCTGATGGGTGCGCGGGCGCTGCTTGGGACGCTTCTGGGTGCGGCGGGCATCTTCGGCCTGTCTCTGTCCTTCGCCGCGCGCGATACGATCGAGGGTTTCGTGGCGACGATGCTGCTGTCCCTGCGCCAGCCGTTCAGCCCGAACGACCTGATCGAGGTTGCCGGCATGCGCGGCCGGGTCATCCGATTGACCAGCCGCGGAACGACGCTGCTGACGCTGGACGGCAACCACATCCGCATTCCCAACCAGATTATCTACAAGGCCGTGTTGACGAACTTCACGCGCAATCCCGAACGGCGGTTCATGGTGGATCTGGCCATCGACCCCGCCGCGGATCCGGGACCCGCGCGCGACCTTGCGCTGAAGACGCTGACAGGCATGCCGTTCGTGCTGCCGCGTCCGGAACCGGTGGCCTGGCTGGACGCCTCCGGGCCGGAACATGTCGTGATCCGTGCTGGTGGCTGGGTATCGCAGGATGGCACCGACTTCGACCTGGCGCGTGGCGAGGCATTCCGCCTGCTGCGCTACGCCTTCGATTCGCAGGGCTATCTGCCGCCCGAGCCCGTCCATCGCATCCAGTTAGAGCAATCTGCGGACGCGCGCCCTCCGCTGCGGCCGGCGCAACCGGTGGACCGGCGCCTGTCTGAACTTGGCCCCGACGCCGCCTTCGAGGAAATGGTCGAGCGTGAGCGTGTCGACGACGGTCGCGACCTGCTTAGCCCCGGCGCCCGCTAGGTGGCGCGCCCCGCCGCATCAGCGGATGCCCAAGCCCATTGGAAGTTATAGCCCCCCAGCCAGCCTGTCACGTCGACGCATTCGCCGATGAAGAAAAGGGTTGGCATGTTCCGCGCCTGCATCGTGCGCGAATCGAGGTCGCGGGTGTCAATGCCCCCCAGGGTCACCTCGGCCGTGCGATAGCCTTCGGTACCAACCGGCCTCACCTGCCAGCGGTTGACCCGCGCCCCGACAGCCTCCAACCGGGGGTTCGGCTGGTCGGCCAGCCGCGCCTGCGCCATTCCCAGCTCGGCGGCGATGGCCTGCGCCAGCCGCTCGGGAAGGATCTTTGCCAGCGCCGTCGCCACGGCGGTTCGCCCGCCGCTGCCACGCGCCGCCTTCAGCGCCGACGCCACGTCGCAATCGGGCGCAAGATCGATGCGAAGCTCCTCCCCCGGCTGCCAGAAGCTGGAAATCTGCAGGATCACCGGTCCGCTGAGTCCGCGGTGCGTGAACAGGAGCGCGTCTCTGAAGCGCCCACCGCAATGCGTGATTTCCGCCTCGACGGCCACGCCCGCCAGTGGCCGGCAGAGCGCAAGCTCCTGCTCGGCGAACGTCATCGGCACCAGGGCCGGCCGAGGCTTGACCATGCGCAGCCCGAACTGTCGCGCAACATCATAGGCCCGCCCCGTCGCCCCGATCTTCGGGATCGACTTTCCCCCCGTGGCCACGACAAGCCGCGCCGCACTGACCGGACCGGTCGATGTCTCGACCACGAAGCGGTCGCCTTGATGCGCCACATCGCCGAGCGCAGTGTCCATTCGCAGCTCGGCCCCCGCCATGCGGTCCAGCAGCATGTCTGTGATCTGCGTGGCGCGTCCGTCGCAGAAAAGCTGACCCTGCGTCTTCTCATGCCAGGCAATTCCCGCGCGCTCGACGAGGCCGAGGAACGCCTCGGGCTTGTACCGAGCCAAGGCGCTTGAGGCAAAGCGAGGGTTCATGGACAGAAACCGATTCGGCGCGGTCGCAAGGTTGGTGAAGTTGCACCGCCCCCCGCCCGAGATCCTGATCTTCTCGCCAGGTTTCGCGGCATGATCCAGCACAAGGATGCGCCGTCCCGGCGCCCTAGCCGAACCCGCGCAGAACAGTCCGGCTGCGCCCGCACCCAATATCAAAAGGTCTACATGTTCCATGGCCGCCCCTTACCCGTCACCGGAAAAAGGGGCAAGATTTCCAAAATTTTCGACTTGCACCCACCAACGGCCTTGGGTAATCACGCTCCACAGTTGGGGCGTGGCCAAGTGGTAAGGCATCGGTTTTTGGTACCGTGTACCGTAGGTTCGAATCCTACCGCCCCA
Source organism: Pseudomonadota bacterium (assembly GCA_036338635.1). Taxonomy (GTDB): domain Bacteria; phylum Pseudomonadota; class Alphaproteobacteria; order Rhodobacterales; family Rhodobacteraceae; genus Paracoccus. Next base: position 13,088 of record JAYZBS010000098.1, read on the forward strand.
GCCAACATCTTCTAAGACGTTGAGCTGGATCGTCTTATCGAGGACTGATCAGCCCCACCTGAGTGGTCCTTTTTGAAAGTTGGTGCATGACGGGCCTTTGGTCCGCCGGGTCGATGGTTTCTGGGGCCGGTGGCCGATAGCCCGATGCGCTATGTGGTCGTTCCGTGCTCTAGTGCGTTCTCCACTGCTCGATCGGTATTTGCGCCTCTTGGAGGCTGTAAAAGACCTCCCCGTCCAGCATTTCGTCGCGGAAGCGGGCGTTGAAGCTCTCGCAGCAACCATTTTCCCAAGGTGATCCGGGCTTGATGCAAGCCGTTTTCGCAC
>JAYZBS010000099.1:0-19828 GCA_036338635.1 Pseudomonadota bacterium
ACCCAAGGGCGCGATGGACCCTTCCACCGCGAAATTCCCCGAAAGCGCGCAGCTGCCTTCTCTGCACGAGATCCTCGCGCCCATCGGCATCGAGTTCTCCAAATCCGCTCCCGCCAATGTCACGCTCTTTGTGGGCATTGCCGCCTGTATCGTCGTCTGGGGCCTTATCTGGCATACGCCGCTGGGCCACGAAATCCGCGCCCTCGGCAAATCCGAGCGCGGCGCCGTCTATGCGGGCATCTCGCCGGTGCGCACCGTCATGATCACCATGCTGATCTCCGGCGCGCTCTGCGGGTTGATGGCAACCAACAACGTCATGGGCGAGGCTGAGCGCCTGGTGCTGAACGCCACCGAAGGCGCTGGCTTTATCGGTATCGCGGTGGCACTGATGGGGCGCAACCACCCGTTTGGGGTCTTCCTCGCGGCGATCCTCTTTGGGTTCCTCTATCAAGGTGGCGCAGAGCTCGCGCTCTGGACCAATATCCCCTCCGAGCTGATCGTGGTCATTCAGGCCCTCGTAATCCTCTTCACCGGCGCGCTCGACCATATGGTGCGGATGCCGCTGGAGAAGATCTTCATCGCCCTGCGCAAGGAGAACGCCTGATGGATATGCTGACCCTGATCCAGGTGCTCGACAGCACCGTGCGGATGGCGACACCGCTTTTGCTGGCCTGTCTGGCTGGTCTGTTCTCGGAACGCGCGGGCATCTTTGACATCGGCCTTGAGGGCAAGATGCTGATGGCGGCGTTTTTCTCCGCTGCGGTGGCGGCGATCACCGGTAACGTTTTGCTCGGCCTTCAGAGCGGCATCGCCGCCTCGCTGGCCCTCTCGGGTCTGCATGGCCTCGCCTCGATCACCTTTCGCGGCAACCAGCTCATCTCCGGCGTGGCGCTGAACTTCCTCGCCTCCGGCCTCACCGTGCTGATCGCGCAAAGCTGGTTCCAGCAGGGCGGCCGCACGCCGTCGCTCACCGAAACCGCGCGGTTCAACGGGATCGAGCTGCCCTTTGCCATCGGCCCGACCGAGGCGGCCGAAGCGGGTCGCCCGCTCAGCCAGCTGATTGCCGAGGCCAATGTGGTGCAGCAGATCTGGTCCGAGCTGATCTCCGGCCATTCCATCCTCGTCTATCTCTCGCTCCTTGCGGTGCCGCTCACCTGGTGGGTGCTGTTCCGCACCCGCTTTGGCCTGCGCCTGCGCGCGGTGGGCGAGAACCCGGCGGCGGTGGATACGGCGGGCATCTCGGTGGTGCGCCTGCGCTTTGCCGCGATTGTCATCTGCGGCCTGCTCTGCGGCATCGCCGGCGCCTATCTCGCCACCAGCCTGCAAGCAGGTTTTGTGAAGGAGATGACCTCCGGGCGCGGCTATATCGCCCTCGCGGCGCTGATCTTCGCGAAATGGCGCCCCTGGCATGCGCTCAGCGCCTGTTTGCTGTTTGGTCTGTTGCAGGCCCTCGCCCTGCGGTTCCAAAGCGTGCAGCTCGGCGGCGTTACCCTGCCAGTGCAGCTGATGGACGCGCTGCCCTATATCCTGACCGTGGTGATCCTCGCCGGTTTTGTCGGCAAAGCGATTCCGCCCCGCGCGGGCGGCGAACCCTATGTGAAAGAGCGCTGAGTCGCGCCTTTCCCCAGCCAAGCCTGTAGCGCCCCCGCCTCACTTACTGAGCGCGGGGGCGTTTTTCTGCGCATCACAGTCGCTTTCTGAAATCGGCTGATCTAGGCTTTTTAGAAACCTCGCCCAGCCATGCTGCGCAGCGGCATTTTTATTGATTCACCAGCCAATAAAAGACTAGTCAGGGACATGAACATCTATCTCCCCATCGCCGAAGTCGCCGTGAACGCCTTTGTCGTTCTCGGGCTTGGCGGCATGGTCGGCGTGCTTTCGGGCATGTTCGGCGTCGGCGGAGGCTTCTTGCTCACGCCCCTGTTGTTCTTCATCGGCATCCCGCCTGCGGTGGCGGTGGCGACCGGCGCGAACCAGATCGTGGCCTCCTCGGTCTCTGGCGTGCTGGCGCATCTGAAGCGCCGCACGGTGGACCTCAAGATGGGCGCGGTGCTGCAGATCGGCGGTCTCATCGGCGCCACCATCGGCGTCGGCATCTTCAACTATCTGAAGTCGCTGGGCCAGATCGACCTCTTCGTCACCCTCTGCTACGTGGTCTTCCTTGGCATTGTGGGCGGGCTGATGCTGATCGAAAGCCTCAACGCCCTGCGCAAATCCAAACGCGGCGCGCCGGTGCGCCGTCACCATCGCGGCTGGGTGCATAGCCTGCCCTTCAAGGTACGATTCCGCACCTCTGGTCTTTATATCTCGATCATCCCGCCGGTGCTGGTCGGGCTCTTTGTGGGGATGCTGACCGCGATCATGGGGGTCGGCGGCGGCTTCATCATGGTGCCCGCGATGATCTACCTGCTGGGAATGCCGACCAAGGTGGTCGTCGGAACATCGCTGTTCCAGATCACCTTCGTGACGGCGTTCACGACGCTGATGCATGCGGTCAGCTACAATACGGTCGACGTCATGCTGGCGGTCCTGCTGATCGTCGGCGGCGTCCTGGGGGCGCAGGTCGGCACCACCCTGGGCGCGCGGCTGCGGGCCGAACAGCTGCGCATCCTTCTGGCGCTGCTGGTGCTGGCGGTCTGCGGCCGGCTGGCGCTGGATCTGTTCCTGCGGCCCGAGGACATCTATTCCATCGCGTCGAGGAACGGCTGATGCGGGCGCTGCTGTTCTGCGTCGTGATCTGCTGCCCGATGGTTGCGCTGGCGCAGTCCATAATGCCCCAGAACCCTGAAGACGGGCTTCTGCCGCCGCTGGCCGCGCCAGAGCCCTATCCGCTGTTTCCCGATCCAGGCCGGCCCCGTGCGGCGGTGCCTGAAAACGCGACCGCGCCGCCCGAACAGGTGGTCGCGGGCCTCTCTGACAGCTCGGTGGCGATCACTACCAGCTTCGACGGGTCAGACATCCTGATCTATGGCGCCATCAAGCGCGAGACCCCCATCCCTGACGAACCCCTGGACGTGATCGTCACCATCGAAGCCCCGTCCGAGCCGCTGACGATCTGGCGCAAGGAACGGCGTGCGGGCATCTGGATCAACGCCGCCCGGGTCGAGGTTGGGGCTGCCCCCAGCTATTACGCCGTCGCCACGACGGGGCCGCTGGACCAGATCCTGGCGCCCGACTGGGACGACCGTTATCGGATCTCGCTTCCGCTGGCGCTGCGGGCCTTCGCCGGCGCGCCCGACGTGACCGACAGCGTGCCCTTCACCGAGGCGCTGATCCGCATCCGCCAGCAGAACGGCCATTACCGGCTGGACGAGGGGGCCGTCACGCTTGTCGAGGATACGCTGTTCCGCACCGACATCCGCCTGCCCGCGAACCTGGTCGAAGGCGACTACAAGACCCGCATCTTCCTCTTGCGGGACGGGCAGGTCATCGACGCCTATCGCGCCGCAATCGAGGTCCGCAAGGTGGGGCTGGAGCGCTGGCTCTATCGCTTGGCCTTCGACCAGCCGTTCCTATACGGGCTGATGTCGCTGGCGGTGGCGGTGGCGGCCGGCTGGGGCGCCTCGGCCGGGTTCCGAAAGCTGCGCCGCGCCTGATTCACCTGCTTGTTTAGCCAGAGATGAGTTCAGCCTGGCGGACGATGACCTCGGCCTGCTTGATCGAGGCAATGTCGACCAGTCGGCCCTTGTAGACGGTCGCCCCGGCGCCTTCGGCCTTCGCCTTCTCCATGGCGCTGAGGATCTCCCGCGCTTCCGCGACGGCGGCTTCGTCGGGCGAGAAGACCTTGTTCGCCAGGGCAATCTGGCTGGGATGAATCGCCCACTTGCCGACCATCCCAAGCGTCGCCGACCGGCGCGCCTGGGCCACGAACCCCTCGGTGTCGCTGAAATCACCGAAGGGTCCGTCGACTGGCAACAGGCCATGCGTCCGGCAGGCGGCGACGATCGCAGTCTGGGCCCAGTGCCACGGATCGGGCCAGTATTTCTGGCCGTCGCGGATCATGTAGTAGTTTTCCTGCGTCCCGCCGATGCCGGTGGTTGCCATGCCCATCGACGCGGCGAAATCGGCAGCGCCCAGGCTGATCGCCTGCATCCGGCCAGACGACGCGGCGATCTCCTCGACATGGCAGATGCCGGCCGCGCTTTCGATGATGACCTCGAAGGCTAAGCGCTTGCCGCGGCCCATCGCGGCCTCGATGGCGCTGACCAGGGCGTCGACGGCATAGATGTCGGCGGCGCAGCCGGCCTTGGGGATCATGATCTGGTCGAGCCGGTCGCCGGCCTGTTCGATCAGATCGACGACGTCGCGGTACCAGAAGGGCGTGTCGAGCCCGTTGATGCGCACCGAAAGCGTCTTGTTGCCCCAGTCGATGTCGTCGATGGCCCGGATGATGTTGGCGCGCGCCTGAGCCTTGTCCGTGGGCGAAACCGAATCCTCGAGGTCGAGGTTGATGACGTCCGCGGCCGAGGCCGCCATCTTCTCGAAGAGGGCAGGACGAGAACCCGGACCGAAAAGCTGGCAGCGGTTCAGGCGGGCCGGGGGCAGGGGTTGGGTACGAAAGCTCATCCGTCGGGTCCTGTTCTTCGTGTTTTCGGTCCTGATCAGCAATATTATTGCGCGGCCGATACGGCAACTGTTTTTTCTGCGCCGCGGCATCGGCGGGCGGTTCTTGACGCAGGGCCGCGTTGGGCGCAGGACCTGACCCGACACGCGACGGCACGGAGGCAGACATGGCGCGGACAGTGTATGTGAACGGCGAATACCTTCCCGAGGATCAGGCGCAGGTGTCGATCTTCGACCGGGGCTTCCTGATGGCCGATGGCGTCTATGAGGTCGTCAGCGTTCTGGACGGCAAGATGATCGATTTCGAGGGGCACCTGGTCCGCCTAAAGCGGTCGCTGTCAGAGCTGTCGATCACGAACCCGCTTTCGGACGATGACTATCTTGCGGCGCATCGCGAGTTGCTCGCCCGGAACGGCATCGGCGACGGCCTGGTCTATCTGCAGGTGACGCGCGGCAATCCCGGCGATCGCGACTTTGCCTATCCCTCGGCGGACACGGCGCCGACGGTCGTGATGTTTACGCAGGCGAAGCCCGGTCTGGCGGACGCGCCTGCGGCTAGAACCGGCTGGAAGGTCATCAGCGTCGAGGACCTTCGCTGGGGCCGTCGCGACATCAAGACCGTGCAGCTTCTATACCCTTCCATGGCCAAGATGGAGGCGAAGGCGCGGGGGGTGGACGACGCCTGGATGGTCGAGGACGGAAAGGTCACCGAAGGGACCTCGAACAACGCCTATATCGTCAAGGGCGGGATCATCGTCACCCGAGAGCTGAGCCACGACATCCTGCACGGGATCACCCGCGCCGCGGTGCTGCGCTTTGCCCAGGAGGCGCAGATGACGGTCGAGGAGCGCGCCTTTACCATCGCCGAGGCGCAGGAGGCCGACGAAGCGTTCGTTACCTCGGCTTCGGCCTTCGTGATGCCGGTGGTCGAGATCGACGGGGCAGCAATCGGCGACGGGGCGGTCGGCCCCGTGGCAAAGCGGCTACGCGAGATCTATATCGAGGAAAGCCGCAGGCTGGCGGTGTAAGTGCGTCCCGCGACGGCCGGGGGGCCGGCCCCCCGGACCCCCCGCTGTCGTCGAGGGCTGCATCAACGCGCCTTGGCCGGTCCGCGGCTAGAGCGCGCTCCGGGCCAAGACCCGTTCAATCACCGGGGCGAGGCGTCCGGCCCAGAGCGCTTGGCCCTCGGCGGAGGCGATGAGGTCGTTGCGAACTTCGATCAGGAGGTTCGGGCGCCCGTGGGCCAGGGCGTGGCGGTCGATCGAGTCGCCCTGCAGGTGGCCGTCATAGGGCTGGTTCTCGCCCGTCATCCATCCTTCCTCCCGGCAGGCGCCGACCATCGGCGGCCCCAGCCGTGCATCGAGGTGGGAGTAGAGGATGCCGATCTGCCAGGGACGCGGTGGGCGACCGCGCAGTTGCGGTGTGAAGCTGTGGATGGCGCAAATGCAGCGGTCCTCGTGCCGGTCGGCCAGCGCGGCCAGAGCGCGGTGATAGGGGCGGTGCAGGTGGTCCAGTCGGCGCAGGCGCTCGGCTGCGTCGGCATGCTTGTTCGCCGGGATGACCGTGCCGTCATAGAGGCGCATCAGCAGGGTCGGGTCATCCTCGCCTCGGTTCGGATCGATCACCAGGCGCGAGAAATCGGACCCGATCACGGGCGCGTCCAGCAGCGCAGCCAGCCTGCGCGCCAGTCCTGCGGCGCCCACGTCATAGGCGATGTGGCGCGCCATGTCGGCGGGCGCGATGCCCAGGTCGCCGCCGCCGATCCAGTCGGGAACGCGGTTCGTGGCGTGGTCGCAGGTGATCAGCCAGCGCGAGGGGCGGCTCTCTCCCTCGGACCAGAAGGGGCGGTCGGTCATGGAAAGGTCATCGGTCATGGTGCAGGTTGTGTACGACGCTTGAAGGACAGACGCCAGTTGCCGCCGCGCGGCAATTGCGGCATAGGTAGCGCTAAACGAGAGACGAGGGCGGGATGATGAGACGGCATCGCAATGTGAAGATCGTGGCAACACTGGGACCGGCATCGTCCTCGAAAGAGGTGATCAGGGCTCTGTTCGACGCTGGCGCCGATGTCTTCCGCCTGAACATGAGCCATGGCAGCCACGACGATCACCGCGCCCGCTATGACACCATCCGCGAGATCGAGGCTGAGACCGGCCGGCCCATTGCGATCCTGGCCGACCTGCAGGGCCCGAAGCTGCGCGTCGGGCAGTTCACGGCCGGCGCACATGATCTGGACGAGGGTGATCAGTTCCGCTTCGACCTGTCGCCCGACTTGGGCGACAGCCACCGGGTGCAATTGCCGCATCCCGAGATCTTCGCCGCGCTGATCGAGGGGTCCGAGCTGCTGGTGAACGACGGCAAGATCCGACTGCGGGTCGAGCGGTGCGGGCCGGACTTTGCCGATTGCATCGTCACCGTGGGCGGTACGATCAGCGACCGCAAGGGTGTGAACGTGCCCGATGTGGTGCTGCCGCTGGCGGCGCTGTCCGACAAGGACCGCAATGACCTTGAATTCGCCTGCCAACTGGGCGTCGACTGGCTGGCGCTGTCCTTCGTGCAGCGCGCCGAGGATGTCGAGGAAGCCAAGACCCTGGCCCAGGGCCGTGCGGCGATCCTGTCGAAGATCGAGAAGCCGGCGGCGGTCCGGGCCTTTGACGAGATCCTGAAGGCGTCCGACGGCATCATGGTGGCGCGGGGCGATCTGGGGGTCGAGCTGCCGGTGCATTCGGTCCCGCCAATCCAGAAGCGGCTGGTGCGCCTGTGCCGCAGCGCCGCCAAGCCGGTGATCGTGGCGACTCAGATGCTGGAGTCGATGATCGACAGCCCGATGCCCACGCGGGCCGAGGTGAGCGACGTCGCCAATGCCATCTACGAAGGCGCCGATGCGGTCATGCTGTCGGCCGAAAGCGCGGCTGGAAGCTATCCCATCGATGCGGTGCGCACGATGGACAGCGTTGCCCGGTCGGTCGAGGCGGACCCGAACTATCGTTCCATCATCGAGGCGGCGCGGAAGGCCAGCCTTTCGTCGGTTCCCGACGCCATCGTGACGGCGGCGCGGGAAATCGCCGAGACCACCGACGTGGCGGCGATCTGCGCCTTCACGCAATCGGGCGTCACCGTCGGCCTGGTCGCGCGCGAGCGCCCGCGCGTTCCGATCATCGCGCTGAGCCCGATCGAGTCGGTGACCCGCCGCATGGTGCTGACCTGGGGCACGCATTGCGTTATCGTGCCCCGGCTGTCGCGCTTCAAGGAGGCGGTTGTGAACGGCACCCGCGCGGCCCGCGACTATGGCTTCGCGGACGAGTCGCGCAAGGTCGTGGTGATGGCTGGCGTGCCTTTCAACGTGGCCGGCACTACCAACATCCTGCGTATTGCCCCATGCGATGAACGCTTGATTTACGCCACCGACCCGGAATAACCCGGACGGGACGAACAACAAGGTGGCAGTCATGTCCGATCTTCTTCTGGTGCTGGGCGTCCTGCTCTGCGTTCTTTCGGTGGTTGTGGCGGTGGTGCAGCTTTTGCAGACGCAGCCGCCGCGCGCCGCGGCCATCTGCCTGGTGGCCGGCATCGTGGCCCTGTTTGCCGGCGCCGCGCTGAGCCCCGAGCCCTTTGCACTCGGCGACATCCCGGCCGCCTTCGGGCGGGTGACGGGGCAATACGGCGCCTGACCTCTTGCCATTTTTCCGGGCCGCGCCTATACGGCGCGTTCCGTTCCCGTGCGGCCGGCCGATATGGCATTGCCGAGTCGCGCGTTCACTCTGATGAAGGAGATGAAAATGCCGAAGATGAAGACCAAATCCGCTGCCAAGAAGCGGTTCTCGTTCACGGCCTCGGGCAAGGTGAAATCCGGTCAGGCCGGCAAGCGCCACGGCATGATCAAGCGCACCACCAAGTTCATTCGCGACGCACGCGGCACCACCGTCATGTCTGACGCTGACGCCAAGATCGTCAAGAAATACATGCCCTACAACCGCTGATCCGAGGACTGAACAATGGCACGAGTTAAATCCGGCAAGGTCACCCACGCCCGCCACAAGAAGGTCCTTGATCAAGCCAAGGGCTATTACGGCGCCCGTTCGCGCAACTTCCGCACCGCCACCCAGGCCGTCGACAAGGCGAACCAGTACGCCACCCGCGACCGCAAGGCCCGCAAGCGCAACTTCCGCGCCTTGTGGATCCAGCGGATCAACGCGGCCGTCCGTCTGGTCGATGCCGACATGACCTATTCGCGCTTCATCAACCTGCTGTCGAAAGCCGGTATCGAGGTTGACCGCAAGGTGCTGGCCGATCTGGCTGTGAACGAGCCCGAGGCGTTCGGCGCCATCGTGGCCCAGGCCAAAGCCGCCGCCTGATCGCAATTCCGGTTGCTTCGCGAAGGCCCGTCCCCGAAAGGGGCGGGCCTTTGTCGCATCTGCCCTCTGGAACCGCCTTCTCCGGCCGCGGTTGTGGTCGAGGCAAACCGAAGGAGCTTAGGATGGACGACCAACGCGTGTGGGATTTCGAGAAGGGCCTGTGGCAGACCTCCGAGGAGCGCTATCACGAGCGGGTCGACCCTGAATGTGTCATGGCGCTGAGCCATGAGCCGTTCCTGGTGCAGGGCCAGGACGCCATCGATGCCGTGAGCGGCACGCCGGACTGGGACAAGGTGTCGTTTTCCGACCAGACGATCTCTCGACCCGAAGAGGGGCTGATCGTCGTCGGCTATCGCGTCAGCGCCGAGAAGGGCGAGACGCGCTTCGACGCCGCCTGCACCTCGGTCTATCGGCGCAAGGCGCACGAGGACTGGAGCGTGGTCCAGCATGCGCAGGTCGCTTTGGGCGCAGCCGCCGCCTGAGGAGCGCGGGCCGCGACATCGGGGCGGTTGACCGCCGCGCCGCGCGGCCCCAGCCTGGGGTGATCCTGCCAAGCAAAGGTGCCAGATGCCCATGCCGTCGCAAGCCGAGCCAGCCAAGGTGGCGCTGGCCACGCGCCCTCTGGGCATCCTCGGCACGGCCGCGACGGCGCGCAGGAACGTGCTGGAGCTTATTCCGGGAATTGCGACGCGGCAGCCGATCGTGTCTGGCAAGACCGGCTTGCGCTGGCACATGGTCATGGACCCCGAAAGCCTGCGCCGCATCCTGAAAGAGCGTGTCGACGACTATCCGAAGTCGGTCACGACCAAGCTGATCCTGAACCCTGCCATCGGCGACAGCCTGTTCGTGGCCGAAGGCGCCCATTGGCGCTGGCAGCGCCGGGCCGCCGCGCCGGCCTTTGCGCAGCGCCATGTCGAGGCGTTGGGACCCGTCATGACCGCCGCCGCCGAGGCTTCGTGCCGCCGGCTGGCTGCGGCGGGGGGACCGGTGGACGTTTTCGAGGAAACCGTGGCCGCGACCTTCGAAGTCATCTCCGACGTGACGTTTTCGGGCGACGGCGTCTTTGACCGCGATGCGGTTCATCAGTCGATCGATGCCTATATCGCTCAGACCGCCAAGCTGTCGTTGATGGACGTGATCGGACTGCCGGCCTGGTTGCCGCGGCCGGGGCGGCTGTTTTCGGGACGGGGGATTCTGCGCATGAAGTCGATCGCCGACCGCGCCATCGCCGCTCGCGCTCAGGCGACGCAAAAGCATGGCCCCCCGGACCTTCTGGACCTGCTCCTGGACGCTCAGGATCCGGAAACCGGCCGGGCCATGAACAGGGCCGAGTTGCGCGACAACCTGCTGACCTTCATCGTCGCCGGGCACGAGACGACGGCGCTGACGCTGGCCTGGGCGCTTTACCTGATGGCCTTCGCCCCCGACGTGCAAGAAGCCGCGGCGGCAGAAGCGCGCGGCGTGTTGCAGGACCGCGCCGCAACGTCGGCGGATGTCGGCGCGCTGCCGCTGACGATGCGGATCGTGAACGAGACGCTGCGTCTATATCCTCCGGCGGCCTTCCTGTCGCGCACGGCGCAGGCGCCGGATACGCTTTGCGGGCGGCAGGTGCGACCCGGCGACACGGTGATGATGCCGATCTATGCGCTGCACCGCCACCACCTGCTGTGGAACCGACCCGACGCCTTCGACCCCGACCGTTTCCTGACCACGCCAGACCGCTATGCCTTTCTGCCTTTCGGCGCGGGGCCACGCATCTGCATCGGCGCCAGCTTTGCATTGCAAGAGGCGGTGATCATCCTCGCGACCCTGCTGTCCCGTTTCCGCTTCGACCTCATCGCGGGGCAGAGCCCGCAGCCGCGCATGATCCTGACCCTCAGGCCCCACGGCGGGGTCTGGCTGACGGTCCGCCCGCGCGACTAAAGGTTGCGGCTGATCACGTGCCTGTTACAGACTGCCCATGAACAGGCAGCGGAGGGCGCCATGACCGCCATCATCGATTTCCTCAACACGATCTTCTGGGGTTACGTGCTGATCTATGGCCTTCTGGCCGTCGGCATCTACTTCACCGTCAGGCTGGGACTGATCCAGTTCCGCCACTTCGCCGAGATGTGGCGCTGCGTCCGCGGATCGGGCGCGACCGACCGGGACGGGATCTCGCCGTTCCAGGCGCTTGCGGTGTCGCTGGCCAGCCGCGTCGGAACGGGCAACATCGCAGGCGTCGCGGTGGCGCTGACGCTTGGCGGGCCGGGGGCGATCTTCTGGATGTGGATGGTAGCGCTGGTCGGCATGGCCACGGCCTATGCCGAATCGACGCTGGCGCAGCTTTACAAGGTGCATGGCAGGGGCGGCATGTATCGCGGCGGGCCGGCCTATTACATCTCGCACGGGCTGGGGCTGCCCTGGCTGGGGGCGCTGTTCGCGGTGGCGCTGATCATCGCGTTCGGGCTGGTCTTCAACGCCGTGCAGGCCAATTCCATCGCGCAGGCGGTCGAGGGATCGTTCGGCCTCAGTGCCGGTCTGGTGGGCGTGGGCGTGGCGCTGCTGTCCGGCGTGATCATCTTCGGCGGCATTCCGCAGATCGCGCGCATCTCGCAGCTGGTCGTGCCGATCATGGCGGGTCTCTATCTTCTGGCGGCGGTCATCATCGTGGTGATGAACGTGACCGAGGTGCCGGGCATCCTGCTGGGCATCATCCGGTCCGCCTTCGGCCTTCAAGAGGCTGTGGGCGGCGTCACCGGCGGCGTCATGGCGGCGGCCCTGAACGGCATCAAGCGTGGCCTCTTCTCGAACGAGGCCGGCATGGGATCGGCGCCGAACATCGCCGCCGTGGCCGTGCCGAACCCGCATCACCCGTCGTCGCAGGGGTTCGTGCAGGCGCTTGGCGTCTTCATCGACACGATCCTGGTCTGCACCGCGACGGCGGTGATGATCCTGCTGGCGGATGTCATGCCCTCGGATACGCTGACCGGCGTGAACCTGACGCAGGCGGCCTTGACCGACCACTTCGGCGACTTCGGGCATATCTTCGTGGCGGTGGCGATCTTTTTCTTCGCCTTCACCTCGATCATCGGCAATTACAGCTATGCCGAAAATTCGCTCGTCTATCTGGGCGCGGGTCCGGCGGGCATCCTGGTGCTGCGGCTGGCTGCACTGGCGATGGTCGTCTGGGGATCGCTTCAGGCGGTTTCGACGGTGTTCAACTTCGCCGACGCCAGCATGGGGCTGATGGCCACGATCAACCTGATCGCCATCGTCCTGCTGTCGGGGACGGTCGCCACGCTGACCCGCGACTATCTGCGCCAGCGCAAGGCCGGGCAAGAGCCGCGCTTCCACATCGCCGACCATCCGAACCTGTCGAAGGGTGTGGCCTTCGGCATCTGGAAGTGACACGGCCGCGCGCGGGGGACAGGCTTTCCCCGCGCGCCTGCCCATGCTAACGCGGGGCCAACTGGAATGAGGCCCCCGATGGACGATCTGACCCCGCTGCGCCAGCAATGGCTTGACCGCATCAACTCTGCCGCCGACCCCGCCCAGATCGAGGAGGTGCGCCTGGCCGCCCTTGGCAAGAAGGGCGAGATCAGCCTGAAGATGCGCGAACTGGGCAAGATGACCCCGGAGGAGCGTCAGACCACCGGTCGCGCCCTGAACGAGATCAGGGACGAGATCGACGCGGCGCTGCGCGCCCGCAAGCTGTCGCTTGAGGATGCCGCGCTTGATGCGCGGCTGAAGGACGAATGGCTGGACGTGACGCTGCCCGGCCGCCCGCGCCGTCAGGGCACCATCCATCCGATCAGCCAGGTCACCGACGAGATCACCGCCATCTTCGCCGACATGGGCTTTGCCGTGGCCGAGGGTCCGCAGGTGGAAAGCGACTGGTACAACTTCGATGCCCTCAACATCGCGCCCGAGCATCCCGCGCGGCAGGAGCATGACACCTTCTTCATGCATCGTGCCCCCGGCGACGACCGCCCGCCGCACGTTCTGCGCACGCACACCTCGCCCGTCCAGATCCGGGCGATGCAGGCGCAGGGCGCGCCGATCCGCGTCATCGCTCCGGGCCGCGTCTATCGCATGGACATGGACCAGACGCACACGCCGATGTTCCACCAGATCGAAGGCCTGGCCATCGACCGCGACATCAGCATGGCCCAGCTGAAATGGACGCTCGAGGAATTCTGCCGCGCCTTCTTCGAGGTCCCCTCGGTCGAGCTGCGCTTCCGCGCGTCGCATTTCCCCTTCACCGAGCCGTCCGCCGAAGTGGACATCCGCTGCTCCTGGGAGGGCGGCCAGCTGAAGATCGGCGAGGGCAATTCCTGGCTCGAGATCCTGGGTTCGGGCATGGTCCACCCGAACGTCCTGCGCGATGGTGGCGTCGATCCCGACCAGTGGCAGGGCTTCGCCTTCGGCATGGGCATCGACCGCATCGCGATGCTGAAATACGGCATCCCCGACCTGCGGGCCTTCTTCGAATCCGACCTGCGCTGGCTGCGTCACTATGGGTTTGCGGCGGGTGACGTGCCGACGATCGCCGGTGGCCTCAGCCGGTGAGCTTCTGGTCGGGCATCTTCCGCCATCACCGGCGCGACGCCAACGAGGCGACGCGCCGGCTGTATGCGCGGGTCGAGCTGGTCCACACCTGCGTCGACTTCGGCGCGGCGGTGTCCTTCCTGATCGGCTCGATCCTGTTCTTCTTCGAAAGCCTACAGACCCCCGCGACATGGCTGTTCACCATCGGGTCGGTCATGTTCCTGATGAAGCCGTCGCTGAAGCTATGGCGCGAGGTGCAGCTTTACCGCATGGGCAAGACCGAGACGCTGGCCGAACGCGCAGAATGACGCCGTCCCGCCGACGAGCAGCGCTTGGTCCGCCCGCGCCGGCAGACGAACCAGAGGCCGATCAGGCCGGGATCGCCGGCGCTGCGCGAAGGTTCATGTCGAACGCCAGCCGAGCCCGCAGACGCTCCTGATCCTCGCGGATCATGCTTGGGATCAGGAACAGGTCGACGAACGCCCACATGCCGACCGCCGCCAGCGCGATCCGGTCCACGCCCAGCACAGCCGTCAGCAGTCCCACGATCCACAGCAGCAGCATCGTGACGCCCGTGTCCGTCCTGCCGAGGTAGAAGCGATGCGCACCGAAGGCGCCCAAGAACACCAGAAGAAGTTAGGCGAACACGGCCGACTTCCCGTCATTGGTGACGCGCTGTTCGATCAGGATCTGCTGTTGGGTATCAAGCGGCATTGAAATGCTCCGTGGTGAAATGCCATCAAGCGTTGCTTTGCCAACCGCCTAGCGATCAAGCGGATGATCACGAACGCGTTAACGCAGGCGCCTCCGGATATCCTCTCGGTCCGCGGCGATCATGCCGGGGATCAGGAACAGGTCGATCACGCACCACAGCACGACGAAGCCGACCGCCGGCCAGCCGATCAGGATCGGCGCCGTCAACCAGCCGATGGCCCAGATCGCCAGCATGATCAGACCGCTGATCCACCGCCCCAGATACATGCGGTGAACACCGAAGCCCCACAGGAAGATCAGCAGCAGATATGCCACGATCGGCGACTTCGCCTCGTTCGCGACACGTTGTTCGATCAGCAATTCCCGCTGCGTATCCATTCCTTCGAGGCTCCTGCCGGTCATCCGGACCCTTCCTGGGCCCACGCTTGTCAGATAGGAATTCTGCGCCCCCGGACAAGGTCCGGCCCTCGCCACAAGCCCGGCAATCCTTCGTGAAGGTGGGGCGATCGCCCGCAAAACCACCATAGCGGCTTGACCCTTGGCCCGTGGCGCGGTTCAAGGCGGCAAAGTCCCGCAAATTCTGACCGTGGGCCGGACCTGGAAAGACATCGCCATGAAGTTCACCCTCTCCTGGCTCAAGGAGCATCTCGACACCACCGCCACGCTGGATCAGATCGCCGAGGCGCTGACCGACCTGGGGCTGGAGGTCGAGGAGATCGCAGACCCCGCCGCCAAGCTGGGCAGCTTCACCCTGGCCCGGATCGAGGACGCGCAGCAGCACCCCGATGCCGACCGCCTGCGCGTCTGCCGCGTGATGACGGATGAGGGCGAGAAGCAGATCGTCTGCGGGGCACCCAACGCCCGCGCAGGCATCACGGTCGTGCTGGCCAAGCCCGGCGACTATGTCCCCGGAATCGACACCACGCTTGGCGTCGGCAAGATCCGCGGCGTGGAAAGTCACGGCATGATGGCCAGCGAGCGCGAGCTGGAACTGTCCGAGGAACATGACGGCATCATCGAACTGCCCTCGGGGCAGGTCGGACAGCGTTTCGTCGACTGGCTGGCGCAGCACGCGCCAGAGAAGATCGACCCGATGATCCACATCAAGATTACCCCGAACCGGCCCGATGCGCTGGGGGTCCACGGCATCGCCCGCGATCTGGCCGCGCGGGGGCTGGGCGTTCTGAAGCCGGTCGCGGTCAAGGCGGTGCAAGGGGCCTTCCTCTGTCCGATGGGCGTCACCATTGACGACGCCGTCGCCGCCAAGGCGCCGTTCTTCGCGGGTCGCGTGGTGCGCGGGATCAAGAACGGACCCTCGCCCGACTGGCTGCAGAAGCGGCTGCGCGCCATCGGCCTGCGCCCGATCAACGCGCTGGTAGACATTACCAACTTCTTCACCTTCGACCTGAACCGCCCGCTGCACGTCTTCGACGCTGCCAAGGTGCAGGGCGACCTGGTGCTGCGCGGGGCCAAGGGAGGTGAAGAACTGCTGGCGCTGGACGACAGGACCTATGCCTTGCCCGAAGGCGCGGTCGTCATCTGCGACGATCATGGCCCGGAAAGCATCGCCGGCGTGATGGGCGGTGCCGCGTCGGGTGCGTCGGACGCCACGACCGAGGTGTTCATCGAGGCCGCGTATTTCGACGCGATCAGCACCGCCGCCACAGGGCGCGCGCTGAAGATCAACAGCGATGCACGGTATCGTTTCGAACGGGGGATCGACCCCGCCTTCACCCTGCCGGGGCTGGAGCTGGCGACGCGAATGGTGCTGGACCTCTGCGGCGGCGAGGCCTCCGAGGTGGTGACTGCAGGTGCGCTTCCCGACACTGCCCGCGCCTATCGGCTGGACCCGCAGCGGACCAGCCGCCTTGTCGGCATGGAAATCCCCGAACCCGAGCAGCGCGCCACGCTGGAGGCATTGGGGTTCCGCCTGGACGGCGACATGGCCCATGTACCCAGCTGGCGGCCCGATATCCTGGGCGAGGCCGACCTGGTCGAAGAGATCGCCCGTGTCGCCAGCCTGACCAGACTGCAGGGCAAGCCCCTGCCGCGCCCGCAGGCAGGGGTTCCGCTGCCGGTGCTGACACCCCTGCAGGTGCGGGAAAAGACCGCCCGGCGCATGGCGGCAGCCTTGGGTTATAACGAATGTGTCACCTACAGCTTCATCGACCAGGCCTCGGCCGCGATGTTCGGCGGCGGTCAGGATGCGGTCCGCGTCGACAACCCGATCAGCAGCGAGATGTCGCACCTTCGCCCGGACCTGCTGCCCGGCCTTCTGGCGGCGGCAGCGCGCAACCAGGCCCGCGGCTTCGGCGACCTGGCGCTGTTCGAGCTGGGTCCGATCTTCACCGGCGGAGAGCCGGGCGAGCAGGAGGTCCGCATCAGCGGTCTCCTGGTGGGCCAGATCGCGCCGCGCGATCCGTTCGGCAGCCGCCGAAAGGTCGATCTCTATGACGCAAAGGCGGATGCCGAGGCGATCCTGCAGGCCATCGGCGCGCCGGCCCGCGCGCAGATCAACCGCAAGCTGGACGGCTGGTGGCATCCGGGCCGGTCAGGCAATATCGCACTGGGCCCGAACGTGCTGGCCACCTTTGGCGAGATCCACCCCAAGGTGCTGCGCCAGATGGACGTGAGGGGGCCAGCGGTCGGCTTCACGATCCGCCTTGCGTCCGTGCCCTTCCCGAAGGTCAAAACCCCGACCAGGCCAGCGCTGCAACTGTCCGAACTGCAGGCGGTCGAACGCGATTTCGCCTTCGTGGTCGATCCGCAGGTCGAGGCGATGACCCTGGTGAACGCCGCGGCCGGCGCCGACAAGGCGCTGATCGATCAGGTGTCGGTCTTCGACCAGTTCACAGGGCTGGACGACGGTCGCAAGTCGATTGCGATCTCGGTCAGGCTGCAGCCGCGCGACAGGACGCTGACCGATGCCGACATCGAGGCGGTCGCACGCAAGATCGTCGAGAAGGTCCAGAAGGCCACCGGAGGACAGCTGCGCGCCTGAGGGCGCGTGGCAAGACAGCCAAGGCGTTCCGGGTCTTCGGTCAGTGGCGTCAGGAAAGATTGGAGCGGGTGACGGGAATCGAACCCGTATCTCTAGCTTGGAAGGCTAGGGTCTTACCATTACACAACACCCGCGCGAGGCCGTGTATAAGCAGGTCCGCCGGCAGGTTCAAGCGCCGAGCGTCACCGTCTTGATGCGAAGAAGTCACGCAGCAACTGCTGCGACTGCGGTGCAGAAAAGCCTTCATAGACCTGTGGCCGGTGGTGGCATTGCGCGTGGCTGAAGACCCGCGCGCCGTGTTCCACGCCCCCCATCCGCGGATCGCCGGTACCATAGTACAGACGCGCGATTCGGGTGGCGCTGATCGCCGCGGCGCACATGGGGCAGGGCTCGAGCGTGACCCAGAGGTCGTGCCCCGGCAGCCGCTCGGACCCTGCGGCGGCACAGGCGGCCCGGATGGCCATGATCTCGGCATGGGCGGTAGGGTCCGACAGCTCTCGTGTCCGGTTGCCGGCCGCGGCGACCACGCGACCCTGCGGATCGGTGACGACGGCGCCCACCGGCACCTCGCCGCGCAGGGCGGCGGCCCGTGCCTCGGACAGGGCCTGCTGCATGTGAGAGGTGAAGCGCGTCATGTCCGCTTGTCGCAACCCGTTCCCCTCGAAGCAAGTGGCGAAGGAAACGCTTCCCTCGATGCCGGGTTGAGCGTAGAAGCCCCTCTTTGGCCCCGCAGCGATGCGAAGGAGACGCGCATGACCGACCCCACCCCCGACAGCCCCAAAACCTCTGCCGCCGACCGCATCGCCAAGGTGATGGCGCGTGCCGGCGTCGCCAGTCGCCGCGAGGCTGAGCGCATGATCGTCGAGGGACGGGTCAGCGTGAACGGCAAGAAGATCGACAGCCCTGCGCTGGACGTCCTGCCGACCGACCGCATCACCGTCGACGGCAAGAAGCTGGACGAGCCGCAGGAAACGCGGATGTGGCTCTATTACAAGCCCTTGGGACTGATCACCTCCGAATCGGACGAAAAAGGCCGGCAGACGGTGTTCGACGCGCTGCCGCGCGACCTGCCGCGGGTGATGACCGTGGGGCGGCTGGACCTCAACTCCGAGGGGCTTTTGCTGCTGACCAACGACGGAGAGCTGAAGCGCAGGCTGGAACTGCCCTCGACCGGGTGGCTGCGGCGGTATCGCGTGCGCGTGAACGGGACGCCGAACGACATGACCTTCGACCCGCTGCGCCGCGGCGTCACCATCGAGGGCGAGGATTTTGCCCCGATGGAGATCAAGCTGGACAGCCAGCAAGGGGCGAATGCCTGGCTGACGGTCGGCATCCGCGAAGGGAAGAACCGGGAGATCCGTCGCGCCATGGCGCATGTCGGTCTACAGGTGAACCGTCTGATCCGGATCGGCTACGGCCCGTTCAAGCTGACCGGCATGGAGAAGAACGAGGTGGTCGAGGTCAAGCGCAAGGTGCTGCGCGACCAGCTGGGTGGCCTTTTGACCGGAGAGGCCGAGGACAAGCCCCGCGCCATGCGTCCGCGTGGTGCGGAAGGCGCCCCTCGTGACGAGGCCGGACCTCGGCGCTTTGGCGCCAAGCCCGCTAGTGATCGTGCCCCTCGTTCCCGTGACGAGGAACGTCGTGGCGACCGGCCGGCGCGCAGCTGGGGTGGCAAGCCGGCAGACGGCGACCGGCCCGCGCGCAATTGGGGCGGCAAGCCGGCAGACGGCGACCGGCCCGCGCGCAATTGGGGCGGCAAGTCTGACGAAGGTGACCGGCCGCGCTTCAAGGGCAAGCCGGCCGATCCACGTCAGACCTTCGGTGACCGGCCGCGGGATGCAGACGACAAGGCGCGCTGGAAGTCCCGCCCCGCGGAAGGGGGCGACGATCGTAAGTTCGCACCCAAGCGTCCCCGGCCGGATGAGGAGACCCGCCCCGCGCGATTCAAGGGAAAGCCTGGAGAGGGTCGGAAGCCGTTCGGAAAGGATGACGGGCAGAGATTTCGGGGCGATGCGCCCGAAGGCGGGCGCAAGCCCTTCGGCAAACCCCGCAGCGATGCTTCCGAGGGTGCGCGAAAGCCGAGAGAGGGTGCGGCGGATGCCGGCCGCAAGCCTGCAGGCGGCAAACCCGGATTCGATAGCAAACCGCGCCCGGCAGGAGGCAAGGGCTTCGGCGGTCCCAAGGGAGGCAAGCCGGCAGGTGGCCCGCGTCCGGGCGGAAAGCCGCGCCCGTCGCGCGGATGACCTTCTGCGGAAGCGCATGGGGCGGCTGATGCCGCCCTTTACTTATTACCGGGGCCAGCGTTATTTCGTCAGGATCAGCTTGCCCGCGCGTGTGATCCGCAGCTGATAGACCTGTTCATCCAATACGATCATCGCCTGATTGCCGCCGCCGGTCAGCTGCGTGGCGTCGTGATGCGGGATGCGCGAGAGGATCGAGGTGCCGGGGCGGGTGAAGTCAGCGGGACGCGTCGCGGTCATGGTCAGCCTCTTTCTGGGATGGAACTGATGGTGGCCTATTGCTGACAAATTCGTTCAGGTTTGTCAAAGTAAAAGAGTCGGGAATGTCGCAGGCATCCGCGGCGGCTGTTCTTCAGGCCGCCGCAATCAGGTCTTATTCGGACTTCAAGCAAGCGATCATCGTGTCGGCCATGGCCGTCAGCAGT
>JAYZBS010000100.1:0-10186 GCA_036338635.1 Pseudomonadota bacterium
GCGATGTCTTGCGCGTCCGCGCGCCGGCAGGCCAGGCGGGCGCAGAATGCCTCCATCTCGGCCATCAGCTCGAACCGCTCCATCAGCTCGGACACGCCCAGCTTGGCCACGAAAGTGCCGCGCTTGGGCTGCACGATCAGAAGGCCCGACGCCTCGAGCGCCTGCAGCGCCTCGCGCACCGGCGTGCGAGAGCAGCCATAGTCCCGCGCGATCGCATCCGGGTCGATCTTCTGGCCGGGAAGATATCGTCCGTCGACGATGGCGTTTTCCAAGGCCAGGCGGATGCGATGTGCGGTGGGAAGTGTCATGGGCGCTCCTGCGGGTGACCATCATGTGGCCTTGGACCGGAAAAGTCCATCAGCGGGATTGTTGTATACAACAGTACGAGTTTTCGTGTACAAGAGGATTCGAGGAGGACAGCATCATGGGCAAGCAGCGACTGGCATTCCTGGCGGATTTCGTCGAAGCCATCACCCGCCGCGCGCGCGGCGGCGAGGCCGAGACGCTGAAGGCGCTGGCCCGTCCGGCGTCCGAACGGGCACGCGTGGCCTGCGCCGTCCTGATGGGGCGGATCGGCGATGCGGCGCGGGTGGCGGTGGCGGAACAGGCGCTCTCGGCCTATGGCGAGTTGTCCGATGACGAGAAGCTCGAGTTCTTTCGCAGCCTGCGCGACGATTACGGCGTCGATCCCCAAGCGATCCGCGATGCCTATGCGGCTTGGGACGCCGGCCCAGATGCCAAGGCGGTGGCGGATCTGTTCCGCGCGGTCGAGCCGTCGCGGCAGGCGCTGCTGCGGCGGCTGAACCTGGCGCCAGGGGCCACGCTGCGGCTGGTCCGCATGCGCCAGGACCTGCTGGAGGCGATCCGCAAGGATCCGGACCTGGCGCCCATCGACCAGGATTTCGCGCATCTTCTCGCGTCGTGGTTCAATCGGGGCTTTCTCACGATGCGGCGCATCGACTGGAACACCCCGGCGGCGATCCTGGAAAAGCTGATGCGTTACGAAAGCGTGCATCAGATGCAGGGCTGGCAGGACCTGAAGCGGCGGCTGGCGCTGACCGACCGGCGGCTCTACGCGTTCTTTCATCCGGCCACCGGGGACGAGCCGCTGATCTTCGTCGAGGTCGCGCTGACCGGCGGCATCCCGGACGCGATCGGCCCGATCCTGACGGCGCCCGAAAGCCTCGATCCGGCGCCCGCCGACACGGCGGTCTTCTATTCGATCAACAATTCGCTGCCGGGCCTCAAGGGCGTCAGCTTCGGTAATTTCCTGATCAAGCAGGTCGTGGCCGAACTGTCGGCCGAACTGCCGGAACTGCAATGCTTCGTCACCCTGTCGCCGGTACCGGGCTTCGCCGCCTGGCTGCAAAAGCAGGACGATCCGCGCAGCAGGGCTGTGGCCAGGGCGCTGGCCGGCGACTGGCAGAACGATCCCGATGCCGTCCAGGCGATGCACCCCGAGGTTGAGGCCCTGGCCGCGCGCTATATCGTCGAAGCCAAGGGCAAAGGCGGGCAGCCTGCCGATCCGGTCGCACGGTTCCACCTGGGCAACGGCGCCTGCGCGCAGCGGCTGAACTGGCCCGCCGATTTCGCGCCTGGGGCAATGGCCTCGGCGCATGGATTAATGATCAACTACCTTTATGAGCTCGACCGGATCGAGAGCCGGCACGAGGCCTTTATCCGCGACGGCACCGTGGCCCATGGCCAGCAGCTGGCCGACGCGCTGAACCGCTAAGAAAGGGAGGGGACCCGATGCAGACCATCCACGAACACTTCATCCAGACCGCCGAGGTGATGCAGGGCAAGACCCTCTTCGAACGCCCCGGCCGCCCGGACATCAGCTTTGCCCAGATGCGCGACATGGTCGAACGCATGGCCGGGGCCTTGACGGAACTGGGCGTCGCCCCCGGCGACCGTGTGGCGGTGCAGGTCGAGAAGTCGCCAGAGGCGATCGCGCTCTATCTGGCGGTGCTGCAGGTGGGCGGCATCTTCCTGCCGCTGAACACCGCATACACCGGGGCCGAGATCGACTATTTCATCGGCGACGCCGCACCACGGCTGTTCGTCTGCGACCCGTCGCAGTCGGCCGCCCATGCCCATCGCGCCGGCGACAGCCTGGCGGTCGAGACCCTGGGTGCCGATGCCGACGGATCGCTGATGGACCGCGCGGCCCAGGCCACCGCACGCGAAGATCGGCATCCGGCCGGACCGGACGACCGGGCGGCGATCCTCTATACCTCGGGGACGACGGGACGGTCGAAGGGCGCGGTGCTGACGCATGGCAACCTGTCATCGAACACCGAGGCGCTGCTGGAGTGCTGGCGTTTCACGGCCGATGACCGGCTGATCCACGCGCTGCCGATCTTCCACACGCACGGGCTGTTCGTCGCCGCCAACATGGCGCTGGTTGCCGGCGCCACGATGATCTTCCTGACGAAATTCGATCCCGAACAGGCGATCGACCTGATGGGGCGGGCCACGGTGCTGATGGGGGTCCCGACCTTCTACACCCGGCTTCTGAAGTCGCCGCGTCTGGACCAAAAGGCCGCCGCGAACATGCGCCTGTTCGTCTCGGGGTCAGCGCCGCTTCTGGCCGAGGATCACCGCGCCTTCGCGGAACGCACCGGGCATCAGATCCTGGAACGCTATGGCATGACCGAGACCTGCATGATCGCGTCGAACCCCTACGACGGCGACCGCATTCCCGGCGCGGTCGGCATGGCGCTGCCCGGCATCACCGTTCGCATCGCCGACCGCGACAGCGCCGCGCCGGTGCCCGACGGGCAGATCGGCCTGATCGAGGTCAAGGGTCCGAACGTCTTCGAAGGCTATTGGAACATGCCCGAGAAGACCGCGGCGGAATTCCGCAAGGACGGGTTCTTCATCACCGGCGACCTGGGCACCATCGGTGATGACGGCTATCTGCGCATCGTCGGGCGCGACAAGGATCTGGTGATCTCTGGTGGCTACAACGTCTATCCCAAAGAGGTCGAGGAGGCGATCGACGCGCTGCCGGGCGTTCTGGAAAGCGCCGTGATCGGCCTGCCGCATCCCGACCTGGGCGAGGCGGTGACCGCCGTCGTCGTGCCGAAGGAGGGGGATCTGGACCCCGACGCTATCCGCGCGGCCCTGTCGGACCTGGCCCGCTTCAAGCAGCCCAAGCGCGTGATCGTGGCCGAGGCGCTGCCGCGCAACGTGATGGGCAAGGTGCAGAAGGCGGAACTGCGCCGTACCCATGCCGATCTCTATGCCAAGGCCGATGCCTGACATCTGACCGCCCGCACGACGGAGGAGGTCGTGCGGGACCCCGGTCCAAACCCAAGGGAGGAATCAATGATTATCTATGGAGTCGCGGCCCTGGCCGCCTGCCACCTGGCGGGCGTGATCCTGGGCGACCTGCTGGGGGTCCTTCTGGGCGTCCAGTCGAACGTGGGCGGCGTGGGCTTCGCGATGCTGCTGCTGATCGTCGCCACGGACTGGATGCGCCGGACCGGCCGTCTGCCGAAGTTGACCGAGCAGGGCGTCCTGTTCTGGAGCGCGATGTACATCCCCATCGTCGTCGCCATGGCCGCGCAGCAGAACGTGGTCGCCGCGCTGGCCGGCGGCCCCATCGCGGTCATCGCCGGTGTCGGCGCGACCTTCGCTTGCGTGGCGCTGGTGCCGGTCGTTGCGCGCATCGGCGGGCAGGATGCGCCGTTGCCGCCCGCACTTGCGCAGGAGGCCTGATCCATGGACATTGCGGAACTTCTGGCCAAGAACGGCCTCGTCTTCGCCTTCGTCGTGGTGGGCGTCGTCATGTGGGTGTCCTACCAGCTTTCGGACCGACTGTCGGCGGGTCGGCTGCACGGGTCGGCGGTGGCCATCATCATCGGGCTGGTCCTGGCCTGGATCGGCGGGACCATGACCGGCGGAACGAAGGGCATCGCGGACCTGCCGCTCTTCGCGGGCATCGGGTTGATGGGCGGGGCCATGCTGCGCGATCTGGCGATCGTTTCGACGGCCTATGGCGTCGACATGCAGGAAATCCGCAAGGCGGGGGCGGCGGGCGTCGCATCGCTGATCCTGGGCATCTGCGTGTCGTTCATCGTCGGCGCCGCCGTGGCTGCGGCCTTCGGCTATACCGATGCAGTCAGCATGGCGACAATCGGCGGCGGTGCGGCAACCTATATCGTGGGCCCGGTGACCGGCACGGCGCTAGGCGCCAGTTCCGAGGTCATCGCGCTGTCTGTCGCCGCAGGGTTGCTGAAGGCGGTTCTGGTAATGATCGGCACGCCATTCGTCGCCCCCCTCATCGGCTTGAACAACCCCAAGTCGGCCATGGCATTCGGCGGGCTGATGGGCACCACCAGCGGCGTGGCCGGTGGGCTGGCGGCCACGGACAAGCGTCTGGTTCCCTATGGCGCGATGACGGCGACCTTCTACACCGGCCTCGGCTGCCTGATGGGGCCGTCGCTGATCTATTTGGTGCTGCTGGCCGTCACCGGCGGCTGAGCGTTCACACCTTCGTCAGCAGGCCGCGCCGCGGCCTGCTTTCGGCTGCGCCCGTCCAGGTGCAGCGCTGGCCGGGAAATCGTAAGACTATTCCGTGGCGGCCTCCGGAAGGACCGGCACCGTCTCGACCTCGGGTTCCGGATCGGCGAAGACCCCGCTCAGGACCAGCACAAGCACCAGCAGCAGGAAGCCACCGGGGATCAGCATGTAGATCAGCGACCGCGGCATGCCGCGCCCGGGTTTCGGTTCCTTGACCATGCAAAGCCTCCTTTTGCGATTTCCTCTCAACCGTAGCCGGGGCCGATTGTTTCATGGAACGGGCAATTCTGTGGCGTCGATGGCGACGGGCGGCCGGCGCGGCCAAGGGACAAGGTTATACTTGACTTTTTTCCGAGGATTTAATTTACCGCCCTCAAGTACCCCTTGAGAACGGACCTTCCCATGATCTCGCGTCTTCTTGGCCTTTCGACGGCGGCCCTTGTCGCCGGCCTATCCTCCGCGCTGGCCGAGCCGGTCACGATCACCGACGTCGCCGGGCGCGAGGTCACGGTCGATGCGCCGGCCGACCGCATCATCCTGGGCGAGGGCCGGCAGATCTATCTTCTGGGCGCGCTCGAGCGTGAGGACCCCTTCGGGCGCGTCGTCGGCTGGCGCGAGGACCTTCTGCAGGCCGACCCAGCCACCTATGCGCTCTATGCCGAGAAGTTCCCCGAGTTGAAGGATCTGCCGACCTTCGGCGGCTTCAAGGACGGCACCTTCGACGTCGAGCAGGCAGCCGCGCTGCAGCCAGACGTCGTACTGATGAACCTGGAATCCCGCGCGGCGACCGAGGACGCGGGATATGACGACAAGCTGGCGCAACTGGGCATCCCGATCGTCTATGTCGACTTCCGCGAAGACCCGATGGCCCACAGCCTGCAGTCCATGCGGATCATCGGCCAACTGGTCGGACAGGAGGAGCGGGCCGAGGAATACATCGATTTCGTCGAGACCCAGGTGTCGCGGGTGACCGACGTTCTGGCCGACGCCACCTTCGACCGCCCCAAGGTCTTCGTCGACCGCGCCGGCGGCTATTCCGAAGATTGCTGCATGACCTTCGGGGACGGCAATTTCGGCGAATATGTCGAGATGGCGGGCGGGACGAACATCGCGGGCGACATCCTGCCGTCGACCTTCGGCACGCTGAACCCCGAACAGATCATCGCGGCCGATCCCGACCACGTCATCGTGACGGGTGGCGAGTGGGAGGCCTACGTGCCGGGCGGCGCCTGGGTCGGCATGGGTCCCGGTTCGGACATGGACATGGCGCGTGACAAGCTGCAGGCCCTGACCGAGCGCACGGCGATGACCGGCATCAGCGCCGTCCAGAACGGCAACTTCCACGCCATCTGGCACCAGTTCTATGACAACCCGTACTATTTCGTCGCCATCCAGCGCATCGCCAAGTGGCTGCATCCCGACCTGTTCGCCGACCTCGACCCCGAGGCCACGCTGATCGAGCTGCACGAGCGCTTCCTGCCCGTGTCCTATGAGCCGGGCTACTGGGTCTCGCTCGATGAGCAGTGATGCCATGACCGTTCAGGGGCGCGACTTCTATGCCTCGATGGTTCTGCGGCGCCAGCTGATCCTGCTGGCGCTGGCGGCCGGGGTGTTTCTCAGCCTCTGCACCGATCTGGCACTGGGTCCGGCGCGCTACAGCCTGGGCCAGGTGGTCGAGGCGCTGCTCTGGCCCGGCAGCGTCGATGAACAGGCGCGCGTCATCCTGTGGGAGATCCGCATGCCCGTGGCGCTGATGGCGCTGGTCGTGGGCGCCAGCCTGTCGGTGGCGGGCATGCAGATGCAGACGATCCTGAACAACCCGCTGGCCAGCCCGTTCACGCTTGGCATCTCGGCCGGGGCGGGGTTCGGCGCGGCGCTGGCGCTGGCCTTCGGCGTGGCGCTGTTTCCCTTCGCGGCCGAATACATCATCCCGGTGAACGCCTTCCTGATGGCGATGCTGACCTCGCTGGCGATCTATGCGCTCAGCCTGCGGCAGGGCGTCAACAACGAGACGATCATCCTTCTGGGCATCGCGCTGGTCTTCATCTTCAACGCGCTGATGTCGCTGATCCAGTTCTTTGCCAGCCAGCAGGCCGTCGCGGCGGTGGTGTTCTGGACGATGGGCAGCCTGACCAAGGCCACCTGGCCCAAGCTGTGGATCTTGCTGGCAATCCTTGCCGCTGCCACGCCGCTGCTGATGCGCCGGGGCTGGGCGTTGACCGCAATGCGGCTGGGTGACGCCAAGGCCGAGAGCATGGGCGTGAACCTGCGCGCCCTGCGGCTGGAGGTGCTGCTGATCGTCAGCCTGCTGGCCTCGGTATCGGTGTCCTTCGTCGGCACCATCGGCTTCATCGGCCTGGTCGGCCCGCATATCGCGCGGATGCTTCTGGGCGAGGATCAGCGCTTCCTGCTGCCCGGATCCGCGCTGGCGGGGGCGCTGATCCTGTCCGTGGGGTCGGTCCTGTCCAAGACGATCATCCCCGGCACCGTGATCCCGATCGGCATCGTCACGGCGATCGCGGGCATTCCCTTCTTCCTCTATCTCATTCTCAGCCGCAGGGTGTCGTCATGGTAAGCCTTCAGCTTCAGGATGTCGGCGCCCGTGTCGGCGGCCGGCAGATCCTGTCCGGCATCAGCACGCCGCCGTTGACTGGCGGCAACCTGGTCGCGCTGCTGGGACCGAACGCGGCCGGCAAGTCGACCCTGTTCCGGCGGATCTTCGGGCTGGCTCGCGGGGGCGGACAGGTGCGCATCCAGGGCGCGACTTCGGCGCGTCCGATCGCCTACATGCCACAGGACAACGGCGGACGCCCGGTCCTCTCGGTCTATGAATCCGTTCTGCTGGCGCGGATGCAGGGCGGGCGCCTGAAGGTCGGGCCCGACGATCACGCCAAGGTGGCGCATGTGCTGGCGATGCTGAACATCACCGATCTGCGGGCGCGCAGTGTCGGCGACCTCAGCGGCGGGCAGCGGCAGATGGTCGGTGCCGCGCAGGCGCTGGTGCAGGACCCGCAGATCCTCTTGATGGACGAGCCGACCTCGGCGCTGGATCTCAGCCGCCAACTGGACCTGATGGCGCTGCTGCGCCGCTTGACGCGGGACCGGGACCTGCTGATCGTGGTGGCGATGCACGACCTGGGCCATGCGCTGCGCCATGCCGATCAGGCGATGGTCATCGACCGGGGCGGACTGGTCGCCTGTGGCCCCACTTCGCAGGTGGTGGTGCCGTCGCTGCTGCGCCAGGTCTTCGGGGTCGAGACACGGATCGAATGCTGTTCGGCCGGTCTGCCGCAGCTGATCGTCGACGGCCGTGCGGACGAAACCTGCCTCTGCCGCGCCATGGCGGTCTGACCGACGAGAGGTCTCTGCCGGGCGCGGTCACGTGCCGAAGGGCCAGGTGTCCGGCACGTCCTCTGGCGCGCCGTCAAGGGCGGGTACGGCCAGCGCCGAACTGCGGTCGAACCAGACCCAAGCGTCGTACTGGCGCGACGGGAGCGTCCGCATGTAGTGGCTGGCAAGCTCGCTTTCTGGCCGATAGACGACACCGATGAAGCGTTGCAGATGCGGCGCGGCCAGGGCCTCGGACAGGGCGGGGTCTGCCTTCATGTCCAGCAGGAACGGGGTGTTCCCGCTGTCATGGCAGTGCCGCTCGAAGCTGTCGGGATGCGAGGGCTGGACGGTCTTGACCTCGGCGGGACCGTCCCAGTCGGATGCCGCCGTAACCGTCCCCGCATGGGTGCCGAAGCCGATCAGCGCGACCTGATCGCCCCATCGCTGGCGGGCCAGTTGGCCCAGGTTGTGTTCGCCCATGACCTGACCCATCTCGCCGTACCGCGCATCGCCGATATGCGAATTGTGGGCCCAGACCACGGCCTTGCCGTCGGGTCCCGCCGCGTCCAGCAGATGCGCCAGGGTGCCGCACATGTGGCTGTCGCGCAGGTTCCACGCATCGGGCCCGCCGCGGTACATGATCCGGTAATAGCGTTCGGCCGAGGCGACCAGCCGGGCGTTCTGCGCCGCGTCGAGCGCGTCGGGACCGGGCGCCCGACGGTTCAGAAGGTCCCGACACTGGGCGACGACGGCGTTTTCGCAGGCGTCGTATCGGCCGCCGAGGACCGCGCGTCCATAGGCGCCCGGCCGTTCCGTCCAAGGCTGCAGGCAGCCATAGCGCGTCTTGGCGATCTCGGCGGCGCCGGGATCGACCTCGGCCAGATAGGCGATCACGGACCGCATTGCCGACGTCATGTTGTAGAGGTCGAGGCCGAAGAACCCCGCCTGCCGCTCTGGCGGGCGGTTCCGGTTCCAATCGCGCATCCAGTCGATCAACTCACTAATAGGGCGGTTGCGCCACATCCAGCGCGGGAAGCGGCGGAAGGGCGGGGGCGCGTCGCCCTGCGGCAGTCCACGCACATGGCGGTTCAGGACCGCCGCGTCGGGCCAATCCGCCTCGACCGCGACGATGGTGACGCCGTGGTGCTGGATCATATGCCGGGTGATGCAGGCGCGGGCGCGATAGAAGTCGTCCGTGCCGTGACTGGATTCGCCCAGCATCAGCACGCGCCGCCCGGCCCAGGGATCGAAGGCGGCGGCAAAGCCCGCATCGTCGGTCGGCGGCAGCGGCCGGGCGGCGGCCCCGATCAACCCCGCAATCACGCCTGCAGAGATCGCTGAACACATCGGCTTTGCCCCCATGCTCGTGAAGATCGCCGAACCGCCGGGGCAGCCGGATGTTCCCTGGACTATAACCATGGGAACAAAGCCGACCTTGGCAGGTCTCACCGCCCGGCTTCAGGCGTCCGGGGAAACCCATCGATCAGCCGAACCTGAGAGCCTTTGCCCTCAACCGCTCGCTGCGCAAGTCGTCGTGGGAAGAGCAGAGCTCGACCAACCGGATGATCATCGACCTGTTCGAGGCGATGCGTCCGCGCGGGATCACCGGAGAGATCGAGCATGTCGCCGACCACGACGTGAAGCTGGGGGTGTTGTCGGATATGGGTCCGGGCGGCGCCAGACAGGCGCCGCGGTCGCGGATTGTCGTCGTCGACATCGTCATCCTGGGAACGCCGATCTGGCTGGGCGATCCGTCCAGCATCGCGCAGCGGGTCATGGAACGCCTGGACGCCCTCCTGTTCGAGGTCGACGACCGCAACAGGATGCCGGCGATCGGCAAGGTCCCTTGAATCGCCGTCGTCCGGAATGGGGATGGTGCCCACGCCACCCGCGCGGCCTGCTTCCAGGCACTGAACGATGTCGGATCCACGATTCGCGTCAAATCGGGAATTTGCTGGGTGGGCGAGGCGATACACGCGACAAGTTATGTCGATCTGAAACAGACGCCGGGTGCGCTAGTCTCCTTGTTGAAGGTCACCGTTTAGAATGCGGCGCAGCTGCTCGAGGCCGATAGGTTCCCGGGCAGCAAATGAAAGCGCGGGACCTGATGCGAATTGGCAACAGCCAAGCGAATTGCAGGGTCGTAGGCGAAAAACCGCCGTCTGCCTTGTCGGTTGCTGGGCTGGCTGCGGCGCTCCTCCCTGCGGTTGCAGACCATTTCGCGGCCGACACAGAAAAATCCCCAAAGCGCAGTCCGTTGGGAAAGTACGTGCATAACCTGCTGCTTCTATAGCCACTGTGTCGCAGTTCGCATCACGCTGTCCAC
>JAYZBS010000101.1:0-3808 GCA_036338635.1 Pseudomonadota bacterium
CAGAGCCGCGCCGGTGCAGCCCCAGCAGCGGCGCGGGATCGGGAAGGTCGCCCTGCCATTGCATCGCAAAGCCGACCGTCGTGCCGTCGCTCGCCAAGTGGCGGATCGAGGCGAGGTGCAGGTCGGGACCCAGCTCGACCAGTTCCTCGACGCCTGTAACGCGCGCATAGGCCAGGTTCGGGCGCATCTCGGGGATGTTCAGCTTGTCCCGCCCGCGCGAAGGATGGGTGCGGATGCCGCCGTTCGCCACCGCCAGCACATCGCCGGGCAGCGCGAGGATCTCATGCGGGCCGATCCCGCCCGAGGCGATCTCTCCGATCCGGGCATAGCCCTCGCGGCGTGACCAGAAGCCGATCCGACCTTCGCCGCTGTCGATGTCATTCTCGGTGGTGCAGAGGATCTCCCCGCCGGACACAAAGGCCCCATGGCCATAGAAATGCCGCCCCGAGGGGCTTTCCAGCCGATGCGCGACATGGCCGGTCACGCAGTCGATCACCAGCGCGAAGGTGCCGGGGCGGCGGGCAAAGGCGACGGCCTCGGGGGCCGTGGGATGGGCGGTGGCCGCATGGCCGCGCCCGGGCAGAGGGATGCGGAAGACATCCGCGCCCGTTTCCGACAGGCCGAACAGCGCATAGCCCCCGTCACCCTCGCGCGCGGCGGAGAGATAGGCGGGATTGCCCGCATCCGCCCAGCTAAGCCGTGGCATGGTGCTTGCCGCCAGAAGGGAGGCCAGAAAGCCGCGCCGTGTCGTCATGTCTTTGCCTTTCCTGACCAAGGAGTGGGGTGCCCCGCCTGGCCTTGTCCGTTGGTGTTCGTCATGCCGTTTTGGACTGCCACGTCGGGCTTGCAGTCCGACACCGGGTAGCGGCCCAGGTCACCGCCCTGAACGGCCGCATCCCGCCGAACCGCGATCCGGGAGGGGTTGGACCGGGGCCAGCCGTGTCCTGCCTGTCCCCCGGCAATCCGCCCTCAGTCCCCGTCGGCCGAATTGAACCCGGTACCCACGCCCAGCTGCGCGCCGATCTCGGCGCTGACGGCAGTGCGGATGGCCTGGACCCGCTGTTGCAGGATCTCGACCCGCAGCCGGCCAGACGGATCCGAAACGCCGTCGAAGATCGGATCATCCAGCGCCCGCGCCTCGTCCAGGGCATCCGCAAAGGCCTGATCAGTGACGGGCGTCGGCGCGGTCGACAGGGCCTGCGCCAGATCCGACAAAGCCGCAATCGACAGGGTCACATTGCGCAGCGATCGATCCGAACGGCGCGCCTCGGCCCGTTCTGGGCGGGGGCGATCGAAGGTGCCAAGCGGGCGGCCAAGCCGTTGATCCGCCACGAACTCCAGCCCCGCCAGCAGCGCGGTATAAAGGCGCTGCGCGGCCTCCTGTTCAGTCAGGTAACGGCTGTTGCCTTGCTCTCCGGCGCTCAGAAGCGCCGTGGCCTCGTCTGACCAGTCGGCGGCAATCGCCCCGGCCATCCGGTCCAGATCCCCGGCGATGGCGGCGACCAGCCGGCAGCTGTAGTCGTCACGCCCATAGCCCGCGTAATCCGGGTCGAACAGCAGCCGTTCCAGCGCAAACAGCCCCCGCCCGGCGATCGAGACCTGCGCAAATTCGCCGGCATCCGCAACCGCCGCATCCTGATCCGCCACCAGCCGCGCCACGGTCGAGGCGACCATCCCCCGTTTGTCTGGCCAGAAGGCAATCGTCAGCGCGCGGCCGTCGGTCTCCAAGGGGCCGAACCCCAGATGTGCCAGCCCCAGCCAGGCGTCGAACACATTGTGATAGGACGGGATCACCGCAGCGGCGGTGCAATCGGCACCTGCGTTCACCGCCAAGGCACGGGCCTGCACGGCAAAGCTTTGCGCGGCCGGAAGCGCGTGGTCCTGCACCGCCTCGGGCACGCCGGCAGACAGCGGCGCGGCACAGCCAAGGGACAGGATCAGCGAAGCGAGGGTCAGATGTTTCATAGGCTTTCCAGATAGCGGATCAGATCGGCACGGTCCTGCGGCGTCAGACCGATGACGTGGTCACGGGCGGATTGCGCCTGTCCTCCGTGCCAGAGCACGGCTTCCAGAAGCGACCGGGCCCGGCCGTCATGCAGGTAATAGGAATGCCCATTCACCTGCGGCGTCAAGCCGATCCCCCAGAGCGGAGGGGTTTTCCATTCCCGCCCCGAGGCCAGCCCTTCGGGCCGATTGTCCGCCAGCCCCTCGCCCATGTCGTGCAGCAGCAGGTCGGTGAAGGGCCAGATCAGCTGAAAGCTTTGCTCCGGCTGGTCGGGCAGACGGTTGGTGACGAATTTCGGCACATGGCAGGCGGTGCAGCGGGCCTGATGGAAGATGCGCTTGCCGTTCAGGACCTCGGGCGCGTCCGTGTCCCGGCGGGCGGGCACGCCAAGGTTGCGCGAATAGAAGGTGACAAGGTCCAGCCCCTCGGCGTCGATCTCGGTCCCGCGGGCGTCATCGCCGCCATGGGGGGCGGTGCGGCAGGCGGGCTGGCCCTCGGTGCAGTCGCCCCAATGGGCGGGAAACAGCGGGGTCGAGATGCCGACATCCCCCGCAAAGGCCGCCGCCGATTGTTCCCGCACGGTCGGCGCGCCGGCCTTGTAGCCAAAGCGGCCCAGCATCGGCCGGTCGTGTTCAAACGACCAGACCACCTGCGCCCGTCCCGAGATCCCGTCGCCATCCGCATCCAGCGGATCGGCCAGGGCCAGGATGTCAGCGGCTGGTATGGCTTCCAACAGCCCCAGCCCCAGCATCTGCGGTGCGACGCGCGGCGACAGCATGGCCCCCGGGGCCAGCGGACCATAGCCCAGATCCTGGGCCGTCCATGTGGGCTTGCGCAGGCTGGCAACGTCGCCATTCATCTGCACCGGGATCTCTTCCCAGGTGATGTCCAGACGGTATTCGGCCGGATGGCCCGCGACACCGAAATCCTGCATCTGCCCGCCATAGACCGGATCAGGCCGCGTGCGGTTCAGCGCCTCGCCCTGCGAGGTCAGGAAGGCCTCGATCCTTGTCATCTCGTCCTCGGCACCGGCAGGGACCGAGACCCGCAGGAACATCGACACCGCGTCATCCCCGGGGCCTTCAGGCGGATGGCCGCGCCCGTCCTTCAGGTGACAGCGCTGGCAGGACCGCGCGTTGTACAAAGGCCCCAGACCGTCAGACGCCAGCGTCGAGGACGGCGAAGACACCCAGAGCTTCTTGAACAGCCCGTTGCCCAGCTTGAAGTCCAGCTCCCTCTCGAACGAGATATTGCCCGAGGGCTGGGAAAAGGCATCCGCATCGGTGCGGGCGCGGACGGTGGCGGCTCCGGCGGGGTTGGCCTCGAACTTTTCGGCGGCGGAGAAGTCCTGCGTCGGCGCGGTGACCCGGGCGATGCGCGCGGCTTCGTCTGCGGTGCGGGGCGTGACGGTCAGGAAGGGCGCGGTCAGATCCTGCGCCCCGGCGGGCGTCAGGGGGGCCGCGATCAAGGCGGCCAGAAGGATCGGCTGGGCGAATTGGCGCATGGCAGTTACCTCTGCCCGCCGGGTGCCACGTATTCCCGAGCGTTTCAATCGGAAAACCCCGCGCGCACCTGTGACACGTTGCCCGGCCCCTGCCCCCGGGCTAGGCTGCGCCAGCCCGGGAGGCCCCCATGGACGACGCGGAAAAGATCGAACAGCATTACGCCACGCTGACCCAGTGGCGCGCAGAACAGCTGGCCCTGCGCGAACTGCTGCGCAGCCTGCCCCTGAGCGAGGAATTGAAGTGGCATCAGCCAGTCTATACCCACGCGGGCGGCAATATCTGCATGCCGGCGGGGTTC
>JAYZBS010000102.1:0-7794 GCA_036338635.1 Pseudomonadota bacterium
CCGATGCCATGCGAACAACCGGCAGTTTCCTGCCGGCCCCGCTGTCTTCAGGCCACCTCGGCGAAGACCTTGCCGAGCGCCTTGTCCAGCTTCTCGAACATCTCGTCCATCTGGGCTGCGGTCAGGATGAACGGCGGGCAGAGGACGATCGACTGCCCCAGCGGGCGGCAGATCAGGCCCATGTCGGTGCAGGTGTTGGCGATGCGTTCGCTGACGGACAGATGCCCCTCGAACGGGGTCTTGGTCGCCTTGTCACGCACCGCCTCAAGCGCCCACATGAAGCCCACGCCACGATATTCGCCAATGTTCGGGTTCCGGGCCAGCTGCCGCAGCCCCTCCTCGAAGCGCGGGGCCAGGTCGACGACGTTCTGGGCCAGCCCCTCGTTCATGACCACGTCGATGGCCTTCAGTGCCACCGCGCAACCGACCGGATGACCCGAGGCGGTGAAGCCGTGCGGGAACTCCTCGATCCGGTCGATGGCGGCCTGCAGGCGGTCGGTCAGCTCGGGACCAAGGATCACCGCCCCCATCGGGAACAGGCCCGCCGTCAGGTTCTTGGAACTGATGATGGCGTCGGGCTGGAAGTCATAGGTCTGGCTGCCCCAGGTGTTGCCGGTGCGGCCAAAGCCGGTGATGACCTCGTCCGCGATCATCGGGATGCCATGCTTCTTCAGGACCGGCATGATGGCCTGGAAATAGCCCGCGGAAGGCGGGATCACGCCCCCTGCCCCCTGCACGGGTTCGGCGAAGAAGCCGGCGATGGTGTCGGCGCCCTCGGCCTCGATCGTCTCGTCCAGCTCACGCGCCAGGCGGGCGGTGAATTGCTCTTCGGTTTCGCCCTCCTCGCCATAGCGCCAGTAATGCGGGCAGGTCAGGTGGATGAAGCCCGGCAGCGGCAGGCCGAAGACCTCGTTATAGGGCTTGCCGGTCATGCTGGCTGAAACCGCCGTCACCCCGTGATAGGCGTTCCAGCGGGTCAGGATCTTGCGCTTCTGCGGGTGGCCTTCGGACGCGTGCAGGAACCACAGCATCTTGACCATGGTGTCGTTCGCCTCGGACCCAGAATTCGTATAGAACACCTTGCCGCGGGCAAAGGGCGACACCTCGACCAGCTTTTCGGACAGCATCACCGTCTGGTCGGACATCCGGCCGAAGAAGGCGTGATAGCCGGGGAAGCGGTCGTACTGGTCCTTGGCGGCCTGCGCCAGGCCCTTGTGGTCGAACCCTGCGACCATGTTCCACAGGCCAGAATTGGCATCCAGATAGCGATTGCCGTTCACGTCGACGACATAGGGCCCCTCGCCATGCGTCAGAACGACGGCGCCGCGCTTGTGAACGCTTGGCAGATCGGTGAACCCGTAGAGCGAATATTCGTCGGCGCGGGCTTCCCAGCTTTGCGGGGTCGTCATCGTGATGCTCCTATGACCGGTTCGGTGACAGGCTAGCCGCCCCGCCCGTGACGTTCAATGGCCGCCCGAGCGAGGCGGGTGCCACCGAAGCGGTCGGCAATGTTGCGCAAGTCCGAAACGATCCGGTGGCTTTCGCGCAGCCTTCCGGCGAAGGGCCCATCGGGCGCCGATCGCCAGCGATGGTCGGAGCGCTTCCCTTGGCCGGCCCTTTCCTGTATCAGCACGCGGATTCCAAGGACCGTATGTCATGACCCAGAACGCCCCCTCGCAGGCCGTCAAGAAGCTATTCATCAAGACCTATGGCTGCCAGATGAACGTCTATGACAGCCAGCGCATGGCCGAGGCCATGGGCGCCGAAGGCTATGTGCTGACCGAAGACCAGGCGGATGCCGACATGGTCCTGCTGAACACCTGCCACATCCGCGAGAAGGCGGCCGAGAAGCTCTATTCCGACCTGGGCCGTCTGAAGCCGCTGAAGGCCGAGAAACCCGACCTGAAGATCGGCGTCGCCGGTTGTGTCGCGCAGGCCGAGGGCGAAGAGATCGTGCGCCGCATGCCGCTGGTCGACTTGGTCGTCGGCCCGCAGACCTATCACCGCCTGCCCGCCATGGTCCGCGGAGAGGCGCCGCGGATCGTCACCGACTTCCCCGAGGAGGACAAGTTCGACCACCTGCCGGAACGCCGCGCCACCCGGCGCGCACCGTCAGCCTTCCTGACCGTGCAGGAGGGCTGCGACAAGTTCTGCGCCTTCTGCGTGGTCCCCTATACCCGCGGGGCCGAGGTCAGCCGCCCGGTCGAACGCATCCTGCGAGAGGCCCGCGACCTGGTCGAACGCGGGGTGCGGGAAATCACCCTGCTGGGCCAGAACGTCAACGGCTGGCACGGCGCGGGCGACGGCGGCGAGTGGGGCTTTGGCCGGCTGATCCGCGCCTTGGCCGAGGTTCCGGGGCTGGACCGCATCCGTTATACCACCAGCCATCCCAACGACATGGCCGATGACCTGATCGAGGCGCATCGCGACATTCCTGCGCTGATGCCCTATCTTCACCTGCCGGTTCAGTCGGGCAGCGACCGCATCCTGAAGGCGATGAACCGCAGGCACACCGGCGACCAGTACCTGCGCCTGATCGACCGCATCCGCGACGCGCGGCCCGACATCCTGCTGACCAGCGACTTCATCGTGGGCTTCCCCGGCGAGACGGACCAGGACCACGCCGATACCCTGCGGCTGGTCGAACGGGTGGGCTTCGGCACGGCCTTCAGCTTCAAGTATTCGCCCCGCCCCGGCACCCCCGCCTATGACCGTCCCGAAGTCAAGGGCGCCGTGGCCGATGCCCGCCTGCAGGAACTTCAGGCCCTGCTGGCCCGCCAGCAGAAGGCGGCGCAGCAGTCAATGGTCGGCCGCACGCTTGGCGTCCTGTTCGAGAAGCCGGGCCGCGAGGCGGGGCAGATGGTCGGCAAGTCCGACTATCTGCATTCGGTCTTCGTCGATTCGCCAGACGCGCAGGTGGGCGACCTGGTGCAGGTCAGGATCGTCGAAAGCGCGCCGAATTCACTGCGCGGAAAGCTGGTGTAGCCCGGCCCCCGACCGGGCGCACAAGGATCGGGGGCCGGTCTTTCACGCGGTCGGGCCTGCGCGAAAGCTGGTGTCGCGGCCCTTGGGCCGCAAAGAAGCTGCCGGTCCCCCGAGGAACGCGCGAACAGGACGGGGGACCGGGCTTTTCCGTGCCGATGCGCTGGCACGGAAACCGGGGGCCAAGGGCAGCTATTCGCCGCCGCCAAGCCCATGAACATAGACCGCGAGGGCGCGGATTTCGGCCTCGGACAGTCGACTGGACCATGCCGGCATGACGCCGTAGGGCCCCTCGCTGATGATCCGGGTCAGGGTCTCGCGGTCGCTGCCATAGAGCCAGACCTGGTCGTTCAGCGCCGGCGCGCCCTGGTCGCGATCGCCGCTGCCGTCCTCCATGTGACACGCCGCGCAGTTGTCGGCGAAGACCGTCGCGCCCTCGGCCGCACGTTCGGCGTTGTGGGGCAGGCCCGACAGCGACAGCACGTGGTCGGTGACCTGGACGATCTGCGCCTGGTCCAGCAGCCCGTCGGTGCCGAAGCGCGGCATCTCGGAATAGCGCGTTTCAGGGTCTAGGGGGTCGCGGATGCCATGCTGCAGCGTCTGGTGGATGTCGGCAAGGCTGCCGCCCCAGAGCCAGCTGTCGTCCAGCAGGTTCGGATAGCCCGCCCCGCCGGCCGCGCCCGCTCCGTGGCACTGCGCACACCAGTTGCGATAGAGCGCCGCGCCGGCGTTGGTGGCATAGCCCGTCAGCTGCGGGTCGGACGGGATCTCCTCCAGCGGGGCGGCGACCAGAGCGGCCTGGACGGGGGCGTTAGCTGCCTCGAACCGGTCGATCTCGGCCGTGACCTGCTGGCGGGTGTCGGTCTGCAGCAGGCCCTGCGTGGCCTGCGTCACCAGCGGGATCGCTGGATAAGCCACGACATAGCCGATGGCCCAGACGATCGTGGCATAGAAGGTCCACAGCCACCAGCGCGGCATCGGGTTGTCGTATTCGGTGATCCCGTCCCATTCGTGCCCGGTCGAGGGCGTCTCCTGCAGCGCCACCCCGTGCCGCCCCTTGCGGCGGGTCTTGGGCGTGACCGGCTGGTCGGGGGCCGACCGGGGCGGGATGTCACCCGCCAGCTTGGCGGCGTGGTCGACATCGGCGGCGGCGCGGCGCAGCTTGATCTTGTCGGCATCATCCGCCGGTTTCCGGGGCTCGTCGGACATCAGCGGTCCTCCTTGGTCTTGTCCTCGACCGGACGCGTTTCGTTGCGGAAGATGCTTTCGGCGGCATCCCTTTGGGACCGGCGCGCTCCGGGGCGGAAGACGAACAGAATCACGCCTACGAAGATCAGCGTCAGCGCCAGCAGGACCCAGCTGTCGGCCAGGGTGCGAAGGAAGCTGTAGGTTTCCATGGCGTCCTCACCGGTTCGGGTCGGGTTCGAAAGTCGAGAAATCGACCATCGTGCCCAGCACCTGCAGATAGGCGATCAGGGCGTCCATCTCGGTCAGCTGGGGCTGGCGGTCGAAGTTGCGCATCTGCGCGCCGGGATAGCGATCCTGCAGGGCCGGGTCGCCGAACGGATCGGCCTGGGCGCGGAAATCGACGACCGCGTTCTGCAGCATGTCGTCGGTATAGGGCACGCCCACGGCGCTGTCGGTGCGCAGGCGGTCGCGGATATGGTCCGGGGTGATCACCCGGTCCAGCAGGAAGCCATAGCTGGGCATGATCGATTCCGGCACCACGGACCGCGGGTCGCGCAGGTGGTCGATGTGCCATTCATCGGAATAGCGGCTGCCGACGCGCGCCAGATCGGGGCCGGTGCGCTTGGACCCCCACTGGAACGGGTGGTCGTACATGGATTCGGCCGCCAGGCTGTAATGGCCATAGCGCTCGACCTCGTCCCGCATGGGGCGGATCATCTGGCTGTGGCAGACATAGCAGCCTTCGCGGACATAGATGTCGCGGCCGGTCAGCTCCAAGGGAGTATAGGGCCGGACGCCCTCGACCTCCTCGATGGTGTTTTCCAGATAGAACAGCGGGGTGATCTGGACGATGCCGCCGATGGTGACGACTAGGAAGGAAAAGATCAGCAGCAGAGTCGCATTCTTTTCCAGGATCTTGTGCTTTTCCAGAATGGCCATGATCTGCCCCTTATTCGGCCGGTACGGCGATGGCGGTGGGTGCGGCCTTGGGCTGGCGGGCGACGGTCGCCCACAGGTTCCAGGCCATGATGATGCCGCCCGCCAGGTAGAGGACCCCACCCAGCCCGCGCACCACGTACATCGGGAACTTGGCAGCGACGGTGTCGGCGAAGGCGTTCACCAGGAAGCCGTTCTGGTCGACCTCGCGCCACATCAGGCCTTCCATGATGCCGGTGACCCACATCGAGCTGGCGTAAAGAACGATCCCGATCGTCGCCAACCAGAAGTGCCAGCTGACCAGAGACAGGCTGTAGAGCCGTTCCCGCCCCCAGAGCCGCGGCGTCAGATAGTAGAGCGCGCCGAAGGTGATCATCCCGTTCCAGCCAAGCGCGCCGGAATGGACATGGCCGATGGTCCAGTCGGTATAGTGCGACAGGCTGTTCACGGACTTGATCGACATCATCGGCCCCTCGAAGGTCGCCATGCCGTAGAAGCCCACCGCGACGACCATCATGCGGATGATCGGGTCCGTCCGCAGCTTGTCCCAGGCCCCTGACAGGGTCATCAGCCCGTTGATCATCCCGCCCCAGCTGGGCATCCACAGCATGATCGAGAAGACCATCCCGAGCGTCGCGGCCCATTCGGGAAGTGCGGTGTAGTGCAGGTGGTGCGGGCCGGCCCAGATATAAAGGAAGATCAGCGCCCAGAAGTGGATGATCGACAGCTTGTAGCTGTAGACCGGACGCTCGGCTTGCTTGGGGATGAAGTAGTACATCATCCCCAGAAAACCCGCCGTCAGGAAGAAGCCGACTGCGTTGTGGCCGTACCACCACTGCACCATCGCATCCTGCACGCCGCTGAAGACCTGCACCGATTTACTGCCCCAGATGCTGACCGGCAGCGACAGGTTGTTGACCACATGCAGCATTGCGATGGTCACGATGAAGGCGAGATAGAACCAGTTCGCGACATAGATATGCGGCTCGCGGCGCTTGATGATCGTGCCGAGGAACACCGCCAGATAGACCAACCATACGGCGGTCAGCCACCAGTCGACATACCATTCCGGCTCGGCATATTCCTTGGACTGGGTGGCGCCCAGGATATAGCCGGTCGCCGCCAGCACGATGAAGAGGTTGTAGCCCCAGAAGACGAACCAGGCTGCATTTCCGCCCCACAGCCGCGCCGCCGATGTGCGTTGCACGACGTAGAAGCTTGTGGCGATCAGGGCGTTGCCGCCGAAGGCGAAGATCACCGCGCTTGTGTGCAGCGGGCGCAGCTTGCCGAAGTTCAGGTAACCCTGCGTCAGATCGGACAGGTTCAGCGAGGGAAAGGCCAGCTGGAAGGCGATGAAGGTGCCGACGAGAAAGCCCACCACGCCCCAGAGAACCGTCGCGACCACGCCGAAGCGGATCGGGCCGTCCATGTATTCGTTCGGGTTGATGACCGGCACCGGCTCGTCGATGCGGCGCAGGGTCCACAGGAACAGGCCGCCCGCCACCAGCATCACCGTCAGCGCGTTGACCATATAGGCCGGATCACGCGCCAGGTTGGCCCCGATCGCGGCGAACAGGGCGATCCCGCCCAGCCCCATCAGCTTCACATAATTCCACATGGCGTCCCCGTGCCCATCAGCCTCGCATCCCGGTTTCCGCCTGCCAGAGGGCGAATCGGCACTCCGGGGCAGTCGATGACGTCGGAGATACGGAACGGCGGCGGGGCGGACCTTGATCTGCGTCAAGGTTCGGGTTGATCCTGATCAAGGCATGCGGCCGGACAGCGGCCCATCGTCGGGGCATCAGACACCACGGAGGCGACCATGGCCTACAAGACGATCCTGACCGTCCTCAGCCACCAGGCGCAGCTGCCGCAGCTGGATGCGGCCGCCGCGCTGGCAGCGGCGCAGGACGCGCATCTGGACATCCTCTGCCTGGGGATCGACCACAGCCAGCCCGGCTATTATTTCCCCGGCGGCGCGGCTTACGGGCTGCAGGAAGCCATCGACACGGCGATGTCCGACGCCGAAACGCTGGAGCGTAGCATCCGCCAGCACATGGCCGGCGCGTCCGACCTCTGCTGGGCCACCGAATCGGCGGTGGCGCAATCAGGCAGCATCGCGGGCCTCGTGGGCCTGCGGGCGCGCTTTTCCGACCTGACGGTCCTGGCCAGCCCCTATGCCGAGGGTCAGCCCGGCGATGCCGAAACCATCACCGAGGCCGCGCTCTTTGAAGGCTCCTGCCCCATCCTCGTGCTTCCGAAAGCCGAAGCCCCCACCGTGCCGCCGCGCCGGGTGCTGGTCGCCTGGAACCAGTCGGCCGAGGCACTGGCCGCCATCCGACGTGCGCTGCCGCTGCTTCAGGCCGCTGGTTCGGTCGAGGTGACCTGCATCGATCCGGGCCGCACCGGGCCCGAACGCTCGGACCCCGGCGGTGCGCTGACGCAGATGCTGACCCGCCACGGCGTCCGGGCCGAGATTGCGATCCTGGCCCGGACCGCCCCCACCATCAGCGCCGAGATCAACCGTCGCGCGATCGAGATCGGCGCCGACTTGGTGGTCATGGGTGCCTACGGCCATTCAAGGCTGCGGCAGGCGATCCTGGGCGGCGCAACGCGGAATATGCTGGAACAGGCGCGGGTGCCTGTCTTCATGGCACGCTGAGGATCGTCGCAACGCGCAGGGGGGGT
>JAYZBS010000103.1:0-5879 GCA_036338635.1 Pseudomonadota bacterium
CGCGTTTTCGAACCGCGAAAAGAGGCTCATCAGGATCAGCGCCAGCCGCGCCACCAACCAGCCTGCCAGCGCGCCGCCGATGATCAGGCCGGGGAAGCGGCCCACGGCCTCGCCCAGGTCGGGGTTCGGCACGCCCAGCATGACGAAGCCCATGAACAGTCCGAACAGCGCGATGGCGGCGGCGTCGTTCAGCAGGCTTTCGCCCTCGATGATCCGGGCCAGCCGCTTGGGCGCGGAGAGCGACCGGAAGATGCTGACCACCGCCGAGGGGTCCGTGGTAGACACGATCGACCCGATCAGCAGGCATACCATCAAGGGCAGTCCACTGATCCATGACAGCGCAAAGCCGATGGTCAGTGTCGCCACCACCACGGCGACCACGGCCAGCGTCAGGATCGGCACCCAGTCGTCCAGCATCCGGCGGATGTTCATCTCCAGCGTGGCCTGGAAGATCAGCGTCGGCAGGAAGACATACATGAACACGCTTGACCGGATCGGCAGGGACAGCACGCCTTCGGCAATCGGGTTCAGCGTGTCGGTCAGCTCGGTCCGCAGCAGGAAGATCGCGCCGCCGCCGATCAGGATGCCGATCGCCGCCAGCATCACGCTGAAGGGCAGCGACAGGCGCGCTGCAAGCGGCTCGGCCGCCGCGATCAGCAGGAAGAGAACAGCCGTG
This sequence comes from Pseudomonadota bacterium, assembly GCA_036338635.1. Lineage (GTDB taxonomy): Bacteria > Pseudomonadota > Alphaproteobacteria > Rhodobacterales > Rhodobacteraceae > Paracoccus. The sequence goes on from JAYZBS010000103.1 coordinate 677, forward strand.
AAGGTGGTCAGCAGAACGATATCCATTCCCCTCGGATACCGGCAGTTCACGGACGAGGGAAGCGGCGCAAAACCCGACAGCCGCGTCTTTTGCATGGCTGACGCCGTTGTGATGCATGGCTGTCGTCTTGAAATCTGCAGACTCTGCATACAGCTGCTGATGCATTGATTTCCAGAGAAAGGTCTTCCACATGCCGTCGATGTTCGAGCCTGTGACACTTGGCGCGGCGACGCTGCGCAACCGCATCGTCATGGCGCCGCTGACCCGCAGCCGCGCGGGCGAAGCGCGCGTTCCGAACGACCTGATGGTCGAATACTACCGCCAGCGCTCGGGGGCCGGAATGATCCTGTCCGAGGCGACCAGCGTCACGCCGATGGGCGTCGGCTATGAGGCGACGCCGGGCATCTGGAACGATGATCAGGTCGAGGGATGGTCACGGGTGACCGAAGCGGTCCACAGCCAAGGTGGGCTGATCTTCCTGCAGCTGTGGCATGTCGGGCGCATCTCTGACCCGCAGCTTCTGGACGGGCAGCTGCCGGTGGCGCCCTCTGCCATCCAGCCAGGCGGCCATGTCAGCCTTCTGCGACCCAAGCGCCCCTACGCGACACCTCGCGCACTGCAGACCGACGAGATCCCGGACATCGTCGAGGCGTTCCGCAAGGGCGCCGAGAACGCGCGCCGCGCGGGCTTCGACGGAGTGGAGATCCATGCGGCGAACGGCTATCTGATCGATCAGTTCCTGCAGGACCGCGCCAACCAGCGCGACGATGCCTATGGCGGCAGCATCGAGAACCGCACGCGCCTGCTCAATGAGATCACGGACGCGGTGATCGGTGTCTGGGGGGCCGACCGCGTGGGCGTGCACCTCGCGCCGCGCGGCGACGGGCACGACATGGGCGACAGCGACTCGAAGGCGCTATTCACGCATGTGGCGCGGCAGATGGGCCAGCGTGGCGTGGCCTTCCTGTGCCTGCGCGAACACGTGGCCGAGGACAGCCTGCTGGATGCGATCCGTGACGCATTCGGCGGCCCGGTCATTGCCAACGAAGGCCTGACGCAGGAAACCGCGCAGCAGTTGCTGGACGAGGGACGCGCCGATGCGGTGGCTTTTGGACGTGACTTCATTGCGACGCCCGATCTTCCCGAGCGCTTGCGCCAAGGCTTGCCCCTGAACGAACAGGACCCGTCGACCTTCTATGCCGGCGGTGCCGAAGGCTATACCGACTATCCCGCCACGACCCGGATCGCGGCCGAATAAGCGAAAAGGGCGGTCGTTCGACCGCCCTTGCCGTTTCCGCTGATCGGATCAGCAGCGGTAATACATCTGGTATTCGACCGGATGGGGCGTGTGCTCGTAGGCGTAGACCTCTTCCCACTTCAGCGCGATATAGCCCTGCAGCTGGTCGCGGGTGAAGACGTCGCCCGCCAGAAGGAAGTCCATGTCCTTCTCCAGTTCCTCCAGCGCCTCGCGCAGCGAACCGCAGACGGTGGGGATTTCCGCCAGCTCTTCCGGCGGCAGGTCGTAGAGGTCCTTGTCCGATGCGGGACCCGGATCGATCTTGTTCTTGATGCCGTCAAGTCCCGCCATCAGCAGGGCTGCAAAGCACAGGTAGGGGTTCGCCGAAGGGTCCGGGAAGCGGGCTTCGACGCGCTTGGCCTTGGGGCTTTCGGTCCACGGGATCCGGACGCAGCCCGAACGGTTGCGGGCCGAATAGGCGCGCAGCACGGGGGCCTCAAAGCCCGGGATCAGGCGCTTGTAGCTGTTGGTCGCGGGGTTCGTCAGCGCGTTCAGCGCCTTGGCATGCTTCAGGATGCCGCCGATGAACCACAGGGCCTCCTGCGAAAGGTCGGCATACTTGTCGCCCGCGAATAGGGGCTTGCCGTCCTTCCAGATCGACATGTTGACGTGCATCCCCGACCCGTTGTCGCCCTTCATGGGCTTGGGCATGAACGTTACCGACTTGCCATAGGCATGGGCGACGTTGTGGATGACGTACTTGTACTTCTGGATGTTGTCGGCCTGCTCGACCAGCCCGCCGAAGATCAGCCCCAGCTCGTGCTGCGCGCTGGCAACCTCGTGGTGGTGCTTGTCGACCTTCATGCCCATGCGCTTCATGGTGGACAGCATTTCGCCGCGGATGTCCTGGGCGGCGTCGATCGGGTTCACCGGGAAGTAACCGCCCTTGTGGCCGGCGCGATGTGCCTGGTTGCCCATCTCGTATTCGGTGTCGGTGTTCCAGGCGGCGTCGGTCGCGTCGATCTGGTAGGCCACCTTCTGCGGCGTGACGGAATAGCGCACGTCGTCGAAGATGAAGAACTCGGCCTCGGGACCGAAATAGGCGGTGTCGCCGATGCCCGACGCCTTCAGATAGGCTTCGGCCTTGGCAGCAGTGCCGCGCGGGTCACGGCTGTAGGGTTCCCCCGTGTCGGGCTCGACCACGTTGCAGTGCACGCAGAGCGTTTTTTCCGCATAGAACGGATCGACATAGACCGACGCGGGGTCCGGGATCAGCTTCATGTCGGACTGGTCGATCGACTTCCAGCCCGCGATCGAGCTGCCGTCGAACATGAAGCCTTCCTCGAAGAAGTCCTCGTCGATCAGGTCCACGTCCAGCGTCACATGCTGAAGCTTGCCCTTGGGATCGGTGAAGCGGACGTCGACATAGGCGACCTCCTCCTTTTCGATCAGCTTCAAGACGTCCTTGATTTCCATCTCTTCCCTCTCTTCGTAGTTGCGACCCGGCGGCCTCGGCGTCCGGGTGCAGAGATTCCTGTGTGTGGCAGGTCGCGGTCAGACCGCGTCGTCACCCGTCTCGCCCGTGCGGATGCGGATCGCCTGTTCGACGGGCAGGACAAAGATCTTGCCGTCGCCGATCTTTTCGGTCCGGGCGGCGCCCACGATGGCCTCGATGGCGGCATCGACCTGGTCGTCGGGCAGCACCATCTCGATCTTCACTTTGGGCAGGAAGTCGACGACATATTCGGCGCCGCGATACAGCTCAGTATGGCCCTTCTGGCGACCGAAGCCCTTGACCTCGGTGACGGAAAGACCCTGCACGCCGACTTCCTGCAGCGCCTCCTTCACGTCGTCCAGCTTGAACGGCTTGATGATCGCCTCGATCTTCTTCATCGCAATTGATCCTTCCTCGCGGCTTGCCTGAAGTCTGATTGGCGCGTTTGGTTGGTGGCGTAAATGAGCCAGAATGATCTTGGAAGTCATGTTGCGCATCACCAGGCGCAACTGCACAATATTTCATCATACAGCACAAGGATTGAACAGTTTCGATGATGCAGGACACGGAAATCATCACCTGCGCCCAAATGCGCGCCATCGAATCCGCCGCAATGGGCAGCGGCACGGTATCGGGGCTGGATCTGATGACCCGGGCTGGGCGGGCGGTCGCCGGACAGATCCGGCTGCGCTGGCCGCGGCCGGGACGCGTGAAGGTGCTTTGCGGTCCGGGCAACAACGGGGGCGACGGCTATGTCGTTGCGATGGCCTTGGCCGATGCGGGTTGCGACGTACACGTGCTGGGCGATCCGCCGCCGCCTGGCAGCGACGCCGCGACGGCCCGTGCGTATTGGAGTGGCCCGGTACGACCCCTGACCTGCGCCAACCTGTGCGATGGCCCATCGTCCGATGTCTATGTGGACGCGATCTTCGGCACAGGCCTGACACGGCCGCCCGAAGGTGAAATCGCCACGGTGCTTCGCCACCTGGGGGGCAACCCAGACCTCTATCGCCCGCGACTGGTGGCCGTCGATGCGCCAAGCGGGCTGTGCCTCGACAGCGGTCAGGTTCTTGGTGCCGGGCGGGGCTCCCTGCCGCCGGACGCCCTGCGCGTTGCGGTCACCGTCACCTTCGACAGCCCGCGTCCCGGCCACCTGCTGGAACATGGCCCCACCGCCTGCGGAACACTCGTCGTCGAGGATATCGGGCTGGAGCCGTTCCGGACAACCCAGGCGGCCACCATGACGGTCCTCTGGCCGCGGTTCCGGATTGACGACAGGCGGCTGCGCCCGTCGGAGGATGGGGACTGGCTCCGTAAGAAGGGCGTCGGTGCCGGTCACAAGTACAGCCACGGATCCGCACTGGTGATCGCTGGCGGGCCGGGAACGGGCGGCGCGGCGCGGCTTGCAGCCCGCGCAGCTTTGCGCGTGGGCGCGGGGCTGGTCACCCTCGGCCCCACGCCGGACGCCTTGGCCGAGCACGCCTTGCCCCCAGATGCGCTGATGCGCCGCCCGATCGCCGACGCCGACGCCCTAAGGGAGATGCTGTCAGACCAACGCCTGCGGGGTTTGTGCATCGGGCCGGGATGCGGCGTTCCGCGGGCCAAGGCGCTGCTGCCAGCAGCTTGCGCGGCCGCCCGGCCGATGGTGCTGGATGCAGACGCGTTGACTGCTTTCGCCGAGGCACCTCTGCCTCTGCCGAGGGACAGCGTGCTGACGCCGCACCAAGGCGAGTTCACACGCGTCTTCCCTGACCTGGCAGAGGATCTGTCACGATCCGGGGGGGCGGACAAGGTGTCCGTGCTCCGTCTCGCAGCGCAGCGAACCGGGGCCATCGTGCTCCTCAAAGGTCCGGACACGATCATCGCGGCGCCGGACGGACAGGCGGCCATCCATTCGGACGCCAACATTCCGTGGTTGGCGACGGCGGGTGCTGGCGACGTTCTGGCGGGGATGATCGCGGGCCTTCTGGCGCGGGGACTGCCGTCATTCAAAGCTGCGTGTCTGGGCGTCTCGCTCCATGCGGCGGCGGCTAGGTATCACGGTCCCGGCCTGATCGCCGACGATCTGCCGGAAGTCCTGCCCACTGTCCTGCAGGGCTGGCCAAATCACTGAGATCGCTTTTGCGGAGGCGAAAGGCTTCAGTATCCGTTCAGTCACAGCGTTTAGTAGCCCGCATCTGGGGGGACTGTCGGGCTCCGCTTGCGGTAAAGGCGCTTGCCGTATCTCGCCGTCCTACTGCGCTGCTTCCGGGCGCATGCCGCGGGGCCTTGTTGCATGAGTTTGACGATGCGGGCTCCACATCGTGACTTCATGCCGTCAGGCGCGCTGGATCAGCAAGCCAACTTCCGCCCGCTGTCGCACGACGAACTGGTCCAGTTACAACGCGTCGCTGCGGAAGCAGGGATCGCTGCCGATCCGGGTTGACGAGGACATGACCTCATGCGCGCCGCGCGACGGACGGCCTGGGGTG
>JAYZBS010000104.1:0-11370 GCA_036338635.1 Pseudomonadota bacterium
GGCGGCACGGGTGCGTCGCCTGCGACCTCGATCAAGTTCGCGGGTCTGCCGTGGGAGATGGGCCTCACCGAGGCGCATCAGGTTCTGGCCATGAACCGCCTGCGCGAGCGTGTCACGCTGCGCACAGATGGCGGTCTGCGCACCGGCCGCGACATCGTCATGGCGGCGATGATGGGGGCCGAGGAATACGGCATCGGCACCGCCGCCCTGATCGCGATGGGTTGCATCATGGTGCGCCAGTGCCAGTCGAACACCTGCCCGGTGGGCGTCTGCACCCAGGACGAGAAGCTGCGCGCGATGTTCACCGGCTCGGCTGACAAGGTGGTGAACCTGATCACCTTCTATGCCCAGGAGGTCCGCGAGATCCTCGCCTCGATCGGCGCACGGTCGCTGGACGAGGTGATCGGCCGCGCCGACCTGCTGACCCAGGTCAGCCGCGGTGCCGCGAACCTTGACGATCTGGACCTGAACCCGCTGCTGATCACCGTCGATGGGGCCGAGAAGATCGTCTATGACCGCTCGAAGCCCCGCAATGCGGTGATGGACACGCTGGACGCCGAGATCGTCAAGGACGCCGCCCGATTCTTCGAGGACGGCGAAAAGATGCAGCTGTCCTACGCCGTGCGGAACACGCAGCGGACGGTGGGCACCCGGACATCCAGCATGATCGTTCAGAAGTTCGGCATGCGGAACAGCCTCCAGCCGGACCACCTGACGGTGCGGTTGACCGGCAGCGCAGGCCAGTCGCTTGGTGCCTTCGCGGCGCCGGGGCTGAAGATCGAGGTGTCGGGCGATGCCAACGACTATGTCGGCAAGGGCCTGTCGGGCGGCACCATCGTCGTGCGCCCGCCAATGGCCAGCCCGCTGGTCGCGGCCGACAACACGATCATCGGCAACACGGTCCTCTATGGCGCGACGAACGGTTACCTGTTCGCGGCGGGGCGGGCCGGCGAGCGCTTCGCCGTCAGGAACAGCGGCGCGACCGTGGTGATCGAGGGCTGCGGTTCGAACGGATGCGAATACATGACCGGCGGCGTTGCGGTCATCCTGGGACGGATCGGCGCGAACTTCGGCGCAGGCATGACGGGCGGCATGGCCTATCTCTATGATCCGCAGGGCCTGGCGCGGGACTATATCAATGCCGAAACGCTGGTGATGTGTCCGGTGACCCAGGACCACTGGGAGGACCAGCTGAAGTCGCTGATCGAGCGTCACCTCCGCGAGACGGGGTCGCGTCGCGCCGACGACATCCTGTCGAACTGGGACCGCGAGAAGGGCAACTTCCTGCAGGTCTGCCCCAAGGAGATGCTGGCCCACCTGCCCCATCCCATCGCCGCGGTCGAGGCGCCAAGCGCCGTTCCCGCCGAATGACCTTGCGGGCGGCCCCTTGCGGGGCCGCCATGCGTTTCAGCCCTGGGCTTGGCAGGTGATCGCGGCGCCATCGCCCGTGGTAGCGTCGCGCAGCATCGCCTCGCGGCCCTTGACCCACCATTCCTGCGTGGCGGCGACATAGCGCGCGCCAGAGGCGGCGAGGACCTGGACGAAGATCGACGGTCCTTCGACACTTTCGAAGATCGCCAGCGAATCGCGGCCCGTGGTGACATAGCTGACCCGCCGGGCGATCCCGTCGCTGCAGGCATGGTCGACCGCCGTCACCTGTACGTCGCCGGGTAGGGGCAGCGACAGGACCGGCTGGCCGGCGGCGGGCAGCGCCAGCAGGAACGGCATCAGGGCAAGCAAGGGCTTCATCGGGTCATCCGCATGAGGACGGCCCCAGGATGGCCGATCCAGCAACGCCGGGCAAGCCGCCCGCGCTTGACGCAGTCGCGCAGGGCATGGGAGATGCACGCATGCCGTTCCGCCGCCGGATCCCACCTTACCCAGACTGCGACCTGCCCCGCCGCGGTCCGCGCCTGCGCGCCGGGATCTGGTTCTGGCTGCGCTTCGCGCTGCTGCGCATGGCGCTGGTGATGGCGGGATCAGTCGTGATCTATGCAGTGATCAACCCGCCGATGACCTGGACCATTGTGGCCGCCGCGCGCCAGCACGACCTGGTGGACCGCCAGTGGGTGCCCTTGAAGGACATCGCGCCGGTCATGCGCCGGTCGGTCGTTGCGGCCGAGGATGCGAATTTCTGCCTGCACTGGGGCTTCGACATGGCCGAGATCCGCAAGGTCGTCGCGTCGGGGTCGTCTCGCGGCGCCTCGACGCTGACCCAGCAGACGGCCAAGAACGCCTTCCTGTGGCAGACCCGCAGCTGGGCCAGGAAAGCGGCCGAGACGGCGCTGACCCCGATGATCGAGGCGCTCTGGTCCAAGCGCCGCATCCTCGAGGTCTATCTGAACGTGGCCGAGTTCGGGCCGGGCATCTTCGGCATTCATGCCGCCGCGCGCGAGCATTTCGCCACGACGCCCGACCGTCTGACGCCCGTGCAGGCGGCGCGGCTGGCCGCCGTCCTGCCATCGCCCCTGACGCGCGGGACTGGCGCCGCCTCGCGCCGTTCGCGGTCGAGGGCGGCCGGGGGCGCGGCCCGCGCGCGCGCCGGGCGCGGTGGGGGGCCTTGCGCCCGGGGGGCCGCTCCCATCGGGCGCGAGGGGCGCGCAGACTGCTTCGAGTAGCCCCCGCGGTTGAAAGCGACCGGGCCGAAGCGTATCAAGACGGCGTCGAGAATAATAAGAAGGCTCCGGGCAGTCCATGACCACGAACACGCAGACTACGCGCTTGTATCACACCGCCCTATCCCCGTTCTGCCGCAAGGTGCGGCTGGTTCTGGCCGAGAAGAAGATCGAGGTCGAACTGGTCGAGGAGCGGTACTGGGAAGGCCCGCCCGACCTCAAGCGCCGGAACCCGGCCGGCAAGCTGCCCGTCCTGCGCTATCGCGGCAACGTTCTGGCCGAGAGCCAGGCCATCGTCGAATACCTGGACGAGTCCGTACCGACGCCCCCGCTGATGCCGCAGACCCCGCTGGAGCGGCACGAGGTGCGCCGCCTCTGTGCCTGGTTCGACGACAAGTTCCACGCCGAGGTCACCCGCCCAATCATGAACGAGCGCGTGTGGAAGAAGATCACCCGCCAGGGCTATCCCGACAGCCGCGTCGTGAAGGAGGGGCTGCGCGCGATCAAGGAGCATATCGATTATCTGAGCAGCCTGCTGGAGACCCGGCGCTGGCTGGCCGGTCCGACGCTGAGCCTGGCGGATTTCACGGCCGCGGCGCATTTCTCGTGCCTCGATTACATATCGGACGTCGACTGGGACCGGTCCGAGGCGGTGCGCGACTGGTATGCGACGATCAAGTCGCGCCCGGCTTTCCGCGCGGTTCTGGCCGACCAGATGCCGGGGATCCACCCGGCGCCGCATTATGCCGAGCTGGACTTCGGATAAGGGCGAGGCGGGCGCGTCGCGTCCCGCGACGGCCGGGGGCGCTTCGTCCCCTGGCCCCCCCGAGGATATCTGGGCGAAGAAGAAGGCGGAGCTTGACGCCGAGGCAAAGGCCGTGGGCTTCGCGGCCATGGGCGTGACGCGGCCCGATGCAGTCCCCCAGCAGGCCGAGCGGCTGGCCGAGTTCCTGCGCGCGGGGCGGCATGGGCAGATGGGCTGGATGGCCGAGCGGACGCACTGGCGCGGCGATCCCGCCGCCTTGTGGCCGGAGGCCCGGTCGGTCGTCATGCTGGCCGAGCTTTACACCCCCGAGGGCGATCCGCTGGAGGTGCTGCAGCGGCGCGGGCAGGCTGCCGTCAGCGTCTATGCCCAGGGGCGGGATTATCACGACCTGGTCAAGAAGCGGCTGAAGCGGTTGGGGCGGTGGCTTCTGGAGACGGCGCCCGAGCCCGGTCACCAGATCAAGGTCTTTGTCGATACGGCCCCGGTCATGGAGAAGCCGCTGGCCGAGGCGGCGGGGCTTGGCTGGCAGGGCAAGCACACGAACCTGCTGTCGCGGGACCTGGGCAGCTGGTTCTTCCTGGGCGCGATCTTCACCACCATGCCGCTGCCACAGGACACGGCCGCTGCAGGCCATTGCGGGTCCTGTCGCGCCTGTCTGGATGCCTGCCCGACCGGGGCCTTTCCCGCCCCTTATCAACTGGATGCGCGGCGCTGCATTTCCTATCTGACGATCGAGCACAAGGGACCCGTTGACCCCGAACTGCGGCCCCTGATGGGCAACCGCATCTATGGCTGCGACGACTGCCTGGCCGTCTGTCCTTGGAACAAGTTCGCGCAAGCCGGGTCCGAGATGCGCTATCGCGGGATCATCGAGGCACCGCCGCTGGCCGAGTTGGCAGGGCTGGACGACCCCACGTTCCGGGCTAGGTTCTCGGGCAGTCCGATCAAGCGCATCGGGCGCGATCGCTTCGTCAGGAACGTTCTTTATGCGATCGGGAATTCCGGCGACGTCTCGCTTGCCGCCGCTGCCCGGCCGCTGCTTGGGGATGCCGATCCCACCGTAGCCGACGCGGCCAGCTGGGCAATGGCGAAGCTTGGCGGCTAAAGCAGGAAGTCGTCGCCATCCAGGGCCAGCCTGTCCTGCAGCCGGATCAGCATGTCCGCCTGACGGTCACCGTCCACGTCGACGAAGACATGCGTGTCCTGCCCGACATAGGCCCATCTCACCGAGCGGTCCCCGGCATGGCCACCATTACCGCGCCAATCGAGGTCGAGGGTGCGAAGGTCGAGAAGATCCTCTCCGGGCTTGAAGTCGGTGATGATGTCGCTGGCGACGGGCCGGCTGTCGAACGGGGCGAAATAGCGGAAGACGTCGCGCCCGTCGCCGCCGGTCAGGCGGTCGGCATCGACCCCGCCGACCAGCGTGTCGTTGCCGGAGCCGCCGAACAGCACGTCCGCGCCCCCTTCGCCGCGCAGCAGGTCGTGGCCCCAACCGCCGTCGATCGTGTCGGCGTGATCGCCGCCGCCGATCCAGTCGTTGCCATGACCGCCCATCAGCCTGTCGCGCCCGGCGCCGCCGATCAGCCGGTCGTTCCCACCGCCACCGTCCAGTACGTCCCAGCCGGCCTGCCCGTGCAGCGTGTCGTTGCCGCTGCCGCCGAAAAGCATGTCGTTGCCCGCCCCACCGATCAGCAGGTCGTTCCCGTCATCACCCCGCAACGTATCCCGCCCGCCGCCCGCCTGAAGGGTGTCGTCGCCAAAACCGCCATACATGGCATTGTTGCCGAGCCCGTCGAACAGCCGGTCGTTTCCCTGGTTGCCGGCCAGGGCATCGTCTCCGGCGCCGCCGATCAGCGTGTCTCGTCCCCATCCGCCGTGGATCCTGTCGTTCCCGGCGCCCCCTTCCAGGTAGTCGTCGCCACCGCCGCCGAACAGTCGATCGTTGCCCGGCCCGCCGAACAGGGTATCCAGGCCGTTGCCGCCGGTGAGGGTGTCGTCGCCCGCGCCGCCATCGAACCTGTTGTTGCCGACCAGCGCGCTGAGCACGTCGTTGCCGTTGCCACCGAACATCCTGTCGTTCCCGGCCCCGCCATAGAGGCTGTCATTGCCATCGCCCCCGGTCAGTTGGTCGTCACCCCATTCGCCAGACAGCAGGTCGTTGCCCGCGCCACCGAACAGGCGGTCATTGCCAAGCCCGCCGAACAGGCGGTCGTCGCCGTTGTCCCCGCTCAGCAGGTCATTGTGCTGGTTGCCGCGCAGGATGTCGTTGCCGTCACCACCCCTGAGGATGTCGAAACCCGGGCCGCCGTGCTGCGTGTCGTTCCCGCCGCCGCCGATCAGCAAGTCGTTGCCAGCCCCTCCGGCCTGCCAGTCGCGCCCCCAGCCGCCGATCAGCGTGTCGTCCCCGTTGCCGCCGTCGAAGCCGTTGTTCCCGGCGAGCGAGCTGAGATAATCGTTGCCGTCCTGGCCGAACATGCGGTCGTTCCCGACCGACCCGTAGAGGGTGTCGTTGCCGTCACCGCCATACATGAGGTCGTTGCCCCATTCGCCCCACATCCGGTCGTTCCCGGCATCGCCATAAAGCAGGTCGTCGTGCATCCCGCCAAAAAGAAAATCGTCCCCGGACCCGCCAGACAGGGTGTCATTGCCGTCGTCGCCCCTCAGGCTGTCTCGACCCGCGCCGCCCTGCAGCACGTCGAAGCCTGCCCCCCCGTGCAGCGTATCGTCGCCGTCACCACCCTGCAGAAGGTCGTTGCCAGCGTCCCCGGACAGAAGGTCGTTGCCGGCATCCCCCCTCAGAGTATCATTGTCGGTCCAGCCGCTGATCGTGTCGTTGCCTGCACCGCCATCCAGCAGGTCGCGCCCGGTGCCGCCGCCCAACCTGTCATTGCCACCTTCGCCATATATGGTGTCCGCATTGCCCCCGCCAAAAAGCGTGTCCGCGCCATTTCCACCGCGAAGCTCGTCGCGGCCGGCGCCACCATCCATCCAGTCCGGGCCGGCTCCGCCCAGAAGCGTGTCGTTCCCGTCGCCGCCCAGAAGGCGGTTCGCGCCCAGCAGCACCTGAAGCCAATCGTCGCCGGCATCGCCCGACAGCGTGTCGTTGCCGCCGCCCCCCGTCAGCCGGTCGTTGCCGCCCTCGCCATAGATCAGGTCGTTTCCGGCCCCGCCGTCCAGCGTGTCGTCGCCCTCGCCGCCATAGAGCAGATCGTCGTCATCCTCGCCGCTCAGGATGTCGGCGCCGCCGTCGCCGAACAGCGTGTCGCGCCCCCTGCCGCCGAACAACCGGTCGTGCCCCTCGCCGCCGCGAAGGACGTCCGCGCCGTCCTCGCCGCGCAACGTGTCGTTGCCCGCGCCGCCCGACACCGTGTCGTTGCCGGCCCCAGCCATGAAGAGGTCGGGCGAGGCGCCTCCGATCAGCCGGTCCGCGCCCGGCGTGCCGAAGTTCCAGGTGGGTTCGGTCGAGGGGGTATCGCCTGGCTTGATGTCGATCGGGTCGATTTCCGGCAGAAGATAGTGCGCGATGGGAAACATCGCGTTCGAGAAGTCGCCGACGCTCAGCGATCGCCCGTCCCGCGTGGTGATGTCGAGGATCGTCTCGCCATAGAGGATCATCACGCCGCTGCTGGTCGAGATGAACCGCAGCTGCCAGATGCTGCGGATGTTGCCCAGCATCGACATGTCCAGCCGGTCCTCGGCGATGTCGAAATCCAGGATCGAGATCCGCCCCTGCACCCGCGACGGCACGAAGATGTCGCGGCCCGCGCCGCCGACAAGGGTCACCGGCTGATCGCCAGCGACCAGGATGTCGTCGCCGTCGCCCCCCTCCAGCCGCAGGGTTTCGGGCCCCGCCACCAGCAGGTCGCCATTGACGCCACCGCGCACGGTCCCGGCGCCGGCAATCATCGTGCTTCCGATCCCGGCCGGGTCGAACTCCAGCTGGGTGATGCCGGTCTCGGTCGAAGAGGCGATGAACAGCATGATCCGTCCGCCCTCGACGACGGCCTCGATGTCGCTGACATCGGCCAAGGTCATGCCGTCGCTGTCGACGATGGTCGTTAGGTGCAGCAGGCGGCCGTCAGGCAGCATGGTGAAGACCGAGATGCCATCGTCGGCGCCCCCCGCGAAGATGAAGGCCCGGCCACCCACCACCGCGGTTTCCAGTGCGGTGGCCGACTGGAAGCGGGTCGTGCCCTCGTCGATGACGTGGTCGACCGTGGTCAGTCGCCCGTCCTGCGTCAGCTGGAACACGGTCAGCGAACTGGACCCTGCCGCGGCCAGCAGCACGAAGCTGCGGCCGCCGAACTGGACGACCTCGACATCGGAGGGCAGGTCGAAGCCTGTCCCCCGCGCCGCGACATGGACCATGCCCGCGCCCAGCCAGCCGCTTTCGGACATCATGTGCGTCGAGATGAAGTTGCCGTTCCCCGAAATGGCGACCAGCATCCGCTGGCCGTTGACCGCCACCTGCAGCACCTTGTCCAGCGACCCGTCAGTCGTGCCCTCGGGCACCGGCAGCACTGCCTGACCGGCCTGGACAAGGCTGCCGTCCGACGACAGCCGATGCGTGGTCAGCGTCAGCGCCCCGTGCTGGGCCGAGAACAGCACCTGCGCCTGCGAGGTCTGGACCTGGCCCAGCGCCGTCAGGTTCGCGCCAAGCCCGGTCGTGAACAGCGTGCCGAAGGGCGCCATCGCCCCGTTGTCGCCGCGCAGGCTGGTTCCCAGGTTCGACGCGCCGCCCAGTTGGCCGACATGCAGCAGGTCCCTGTTGCCGAAGCTGACCAGCGAGATCTCGGGCGGCCCCTGATAGGTGAAGCTGTCCAGATAGGCCCGGGTTCGCAGCTGCACCAGCGGCTGGCCGGGGTCCGGGATCGAGAAGCTGGTGATGCCGCCGCCCAGATGCGTCGCGGCCACCAGCAGCCGCTGCCCGCCCACCTCGACCACGTCGAGATCGGAGATCTTGGACAGCCAGCGTTGTTGCGTGACACCAAAGGTGGTCACGTGGCGATACACGATCATGGCGAATTTGGTTGTTGCGGGCGGGGGTCGAGTCCCCTGGGGCATGTCTTAAGATGGCCTTAAGACTTGCTCATGACCAGTTCTGCATGACGTGCATTTTAGGCAAAAGCGGTCGTTAACCGGCCTGTTTCGGCAGCGCCAGCGGACCATAGAGGATCAGCCCCGGCTGGCTGGCGGGACCTTGGGCCTGCAGCATCTGCGCCAGTTCGGCGACGGTGCTGGCGATCAGGCGCTGGCCGGGATGGCCGACCGCCTCGGCCAGAAGCGCGGGCGTGGTGCCGGGCAGGCCATGCGTGGCCAGCCCCTCCGCCAGCTTGGGAAAGCTGCGCTGCCCCATGAAGACGACGGTGGTGACCGTCGGGTCGGCCAGCGCGGCCCAGTTGATGTCCTGCGGCAGCTGCCCTGTGATGTCGGCCCCGGTCACGAACTGCACCCGCCGTGCGGTCAGGCGCCGCGTCAGGGGCATGCCGAAGGCCGCCGCCGCCGCGCTGGCCGAGGTGACGCCGGGCACGATCTCGAACGGGATGCGCGCTTCGGCCAGGGCGATCAGCTCTTCCTCGAGCCGCCCGAAGATGCCTGCGTCGCCCGACTTCAGTCGGACCACGCGCCGTCCCGCCTGCGCGTGCTGGACGATCAGCTGGTTCACGACCTCTTGCCGGGCCGACGGACGGCCCGCACGCTTGCCGACCGCGATCAGTTCGGCCTGCGGGCCCGCGTGGTCCAGCACGGGGCCCGATGCCAGATCGTCGAACAGCACGACCTCGGCCTCGGCCAGGCGGCGGGCGGCCTTCAGCGTCAACAGCTCTGGGTCGCCCGGACCCGCCGAGACGAGCGAGACGAAGCCAGGTTCTGGTGCAGGATCGGACACTTCTTGGGGCCTTTGGGCGCGTGGGGCTTCAGCTATACCACCCGCAGCCGGTGTGACAATGCCGCGCAGCGCCTTCCGCTTCCGTGGCCGGCATGAAACTTTATGCTCGCCCGCGCGTGTGCATCTGTGTGCAGCAAGGAGGATGCGATGACGGTCATATGCTGGTTCAGGCGGATCCTGCGACTGGACGACCACCCCGCGCTGGTGGCGGCCGCGGCCGAGGGGGCGGTGATCCCCCTCGTGATCCTGGACCCCGCCGAGGCCCGCGACCACCCCGCCAGCGCCATGCGGCAGGCGCTGTCGCTGCCCCTGCTGGACCAGGCGCTGCAACGCCGGGGCAGCCACCTGATCGTGCGCCGCGGAGCCCCGGCGCAGGTCCTTGAGACTATGGCGCGGGAAACGGGCGCGACGGCGGTTCATGCGTCCGAGGGGTTTCCCTTCGCCGGCGACGACGGGCTGGCCGATGCCGCGGCCAAGGGCGGGGCGGCGCTGCAGCTTCACCCGCTGGCCGACCTTGTGCCGCGCGCGTCGGTGCTGACCGGATCGGGCGGGGTCTACAAGGTCTTCTCGCCGTTCTGGAAGGCGCTCCGCAAGATCGACATCGCCCCGCCGCTGCAGGCGCCGAAGCTGACCGCACCGCCGGACTGGCCGGCCAGCGACGGCACCGACTGGCCCGAGGCGCGCGCCGCCATGGTCCGGGGCTGGGATGTGGTCGCCCGCCACGTCCGCCCCGGCGAGGATGAGGCCCACGCCCGGCTGGAAGAGTTTCTGGACGGCCGGCTCCCCGACTACAAGCAGCACCGTGACTTCCCTTGGCGGCCCAAGGCCACGACCGGGCTTGCCGATGCGCTGGCGGTCGGAGAGATCAGCGCCCGTCGCATCTGGGCGCGGCTTCAGCCGGACTTCCAGTCGGGCACGAAGGGCGCCGATCATTTCCTGTCCGAACTGGCCTGGCGGGAATTCGCCCGAGAGCTGATGCATGCCTTCCCCAGGCTGGACCGCGATTGCTGGCGCGAGGAATGGGCGGCGTTTCCGTGGAAACACGACAACGATGCCGCCGAGGCCTGGCGGCGCGGCCAGACCGGCATCGGCATGGTCGATGCCGGCATGAGAGAGCTGTTCGTGACCGGTCAAATGCACAACAGGGTGCGCATGATCACCGCCAGCTATCTGACCAAGCACCTGCTGACCGACTGGCGGGTAGGGCTGGACTGGTTCGCACGCTGCCTGACCGACTGGGACGCAGCCTCGAACGCGATGAACTGGCAATGGGTCGGCGGATGCGGCCCGGACGCCTCACCCTTCTTCCGGGTGTTCAATCCTGATGGCCAAGCTGACAGATTCGACGGTGACGCCGACTATCGCAACCACTGGTTGCGGCCGGACGCGCCGGGTGCCCGGGACTTCGCCGCCGCCGCGCCGCGGTCCTGGGGCATCGACCTCAACCGCCACGCGATGCCGCCAATATCATTGGCCGACGGGCGGGCGCGGGCGCTGACCGCTTATCAGCAGCTGAGGGAACAGGCGTGATGCGGGCGCTGGTGCTGGGCGCCTCGGGCGGCATCGGGCAGGCGCTGTCGGCGCGCCTAGCCGCCGACGGAATTCGGGTGACGGGCCTGTCGCGCAGTGGCGACGGGCTGGACCTGACGCAAGCCGACACCGTCGCCCAGCATGCCGAGCGGCTACAGGGACAGGATTTCGACCTGATCCTGAATGCAACGGGGGCGCTGGTCATCGACGGCCATCAGCCCGAAAAGACGATGGATGCCGTCGATCCCGATGCCATGGCGGCGCAATTCGCGCTGAACGCGACCGGCGTGGCACTGGCGCTTCGGCACTTCGCGCCGCTGCTGGCGCGCGACCGGCGGTCGGTCTTCGCTTCGCTGTCGGCACGGGTCGGCTCGATCGGCGACAATGGCCTGGGAGGCTGGGTCGGCTATCGCGCGGCCAAGGCGGCGCAGAACCAGATCATCCGCACCGCCGCCATCGAATATCGCCGCCGCAACCGCCACGCCATTCTGGTCGCCCTGCATCCCGGCACGGTCGAGACGCCGCTGACGGCCCGCTATGCCGCCCGCTATCCGACCATCACCTCCGACCGC
>JAYZBS010000105.1:0-22148 GCA_036338635.1 Pseudomonadota bacterium
ACGCTAACCCCGGCGCGGGCCGCCGCGTGCGCGGGCCGGGGCGGCCCCCCCTCTTGCCGGGGGCCCCGCGCGCGGCATCCCGATGGGGGGACGGACCGTGGCTGACATTCATCCGATCGAGGCGCCATGCTGAACTTCACGATCCGCCGGCTGTTGCTGGCGATACCCACGTTACTTTTCATCTCGCTGGTGATCTTCCTGCTTCTGGAAGCCTCGCCCGGAGACCCGCTGGCCGACGTGCCCCTGACCGTCCCGCCGGAGGTTCGCGAACGCATGCGAGAGGCGCTTGGCCTGGGCGACCCCTGGCCTGTGCGTTATGTCCTCTGGCTGAAGCAGTTCTTCTGGGTCGAGCCGCTTCATTGGACCGACCAGCTGTTCGGCACCTCCTTCAGCGAAGGGATGCAGCGCATCATCAGCTTCCAGTCGCGCAGCCCGGTCTTCGACGTCATCGCGCAGCGCCTGCCGCAAACATTGACGGTCGTCGGCATGTCCTATGTCGTGGGCATCCTGATCGCGATCCCCATTGGCATCCTGTCGGCCTACCGCCAGTACAGCTGGTTCGACCAGATCGGCACCTTCGTGTCGATGATCGGCTTTTCCATGCCGACCTTCTTCACCGGCGTCGTGCTGATCATCATCTTCGCGGTGAACCTGCAGTGGTTCCCATCGGTCTACGACACCACGCTGAACGTCACCGACTGGGACAGCTTCCTGCAGCAGGCGCGCCAGATGGTGATGCCCGTGACGGTTCTGGCGCTCTACAACGCGGCGCAGATCAGCCGCTTCATGCGGTCATCGATGCTGGACAACCTGGGCCAGGACTACGTCCGCACCGCCCGCGCCAAGGGGCTGTCGGAACGGGTCGTGGTGTTGAAGCATGTGCTTCGCAACAGCCTGATCCCCGTCGTGACGGTCATCGCCCTGGGCCTGCCGGCCGTCTTTGGCGGCGCAATCATCACCGAACAGGTGTTCAAGGTGAACGGCCTCGGCCAGCTTCTGATCTCGGCCATTCACGGCAACGACATTCCCATGGTGCTGACGCTGACCTTCATCTTCGCGATCCTGATCGTCGTCTTCACCCTGATCGCAGACATCCTCTACGGGGTGCTGGACCCGAGGATCCGCTATGACTGACACGACCCGCACCGACACCGATCCGCTGCGCGCCGCCGCCGGCAACGCCGCGACGCCCGAGGGCATCAGCCCGCCCGTGGTTCCCCCGCAACCCGACGAGACCACCCGCAGCCAGTGGCGCGACGTCTGGCGCCAGTTCCGCAGCCACAGGGGCGCGATGGTGGGGCTGGTGATATTCGTATCAATCATCCTCTTTGTGTCGGTCGGTCCGTTGATCTGGACCATCGACCCGACCTATGTCGACATTCGCGCGCGCAATTCGGGCTTTTCGCTGGCCCATCCCCTGGGGACGGATCAGCTTGGCCGCGACCTGCTGGCGCGCCTGATGGCCGGGGGGCAGGTCTCGATCGCGGTGGGTCTGACCGCGATGATCATCGCGATCTTCATCGGCAGCCTTGTCGGCGTCACCTCGGGCTATTTCCGCCGCCTCGACGCGCCCCTCATGCGCCTGACCGAACTGTTCCTGGCGCTGCCTCTGCTGCCCCTGCTGCTGCTGATGGTCACCCTGTTCCGTGAACCCCTGTCACAGACCTTCGGTCCCGCCCTAGGGATCTTCTTCCTGATCGTGGGCGCTATCGGCGCGACCAGCTGGATGCAGGCGGCCCGCATCGTCCGTGGCGACGTCCTGGGCCTCAAGGAACGCGAGTTCATCCTGGCCGCCAGGTCCATCGGCACGCCATCGCACCGGATGATCCTGCGGCATGTCCTGCCGAACGTGCTGTCGCCGATCATGGTGGCGGCAACGCTCGGGATCGCGACCGCGATCATCACCGAATCCGCGCTCAGCTTCCTGGGCCTGGGCTTTCCGCCCGATTTCCCGACATGGGGCCGGCTTCTCTATGACGCCGTCGATCAGATGGTGCTCTATCCCTGGCGGGTCATCTTTCCGGGTGTGCTCATCTCGTTGACGGTGCTCTGCGTAAACTACATCGGCGACGGTCTGCGTGACGCCATGGATCCCCGCATCCGGGGCCGGTAGCGGCGGCGCCTTTGTGGCACCGACGCACCGCAGCAGGTCATCGCTTTTGTAAAAATACCCTCAGGGGTGAATTGGCCGAGGGCCAAGAGGGGGCAGACCGCCCCCTTCTGTTTCAGTACGCCGCGCCGCCGCTGCCCGAGGGTAGCGCCCCATAGGGCAGCCAGATCGTCTTGGTCCGCGTCGCCCGCCGAAGGAAAACCTCGCCCTGCGCGTCTCTGCCCGTCCAGTCGCGAGACGGCACGGCCCAAACTGGCTTGAGGTTGCCAACGGCAGAACGATCCACGGCCGCCAGCCCCGCCTGCGCCCCCGCATGCCAGAAGGCCGCGACCTCGTCGTGATCCGCCAGGTGCCGGGCCAGTTCGTCGCTCGGTCCGGTCACGATATTGACGACGCCCCCCGGCAGGTCCGATGTGTCGAAGACCTGGTAAAGGTCGGCCACGGCCAGCGGATCGTCCTGTGCGGGAATGGCCACCACGGCATTGCCCATCGCGATTGCGGGCATGACCAGCGACATGAAGCCTGCAAGCGGTTGCGCATTCGGGCAGGTGATGCCGACGACACCGAAGGGTTCTGGAATGACGCTGACCAGATGGCCCGGCTTGGCCTGCACCGTCGCGCCATCGAACTTGTCGGCCCAGGCGGCATAGTGGAAAGCGCGGGCGATAGCGGCGTCGACCTCGACCCGGCTGGTGCGGGCGGCAAACTCGGCCGCGCGGGCCGAGAGGTTCTCGGCGATGTAATACAGCACCTGTGCGCGGGCATGGCCGCCCATCGCCGCCCACTTCCCCGCTTTCGAGGCGGCTTCGACCGCGTTCCTGATGTCCTTGCGGCCGCCCAGGGGCGCCAGCCCGCCCGGCACCGCATACATCGCGCCGCCATCGGGCCGCTTCTGCGCGCCGCCGTAATAGAGCTTGGCCGTCCGGTCGATCCCCTGCCCCTTGGGCGCGGTGCCATCGGGCACGACGACCGGGGCCGACGGCGCGGCCTCTGGCACAGTCATAACCGGCGGTTCGGCCAGATAGTCCAGCATTCCCGTGGACCCGCCCTCTCGGCCATAGCCGCTTTCGCGAAAGCCGCCGAACGGGGCGGCGGCGTCGAACATGTTCGCGCCGTTGATCCAGACGACCCCGGCCCTGATCCGCGATGCCAGATCGGTCGCCACCGTCGCGCTTTCCGACCAGACCGACGCCGCCAGACCATAGCGGGTGTTGTTTGCCAGCTCGACCGCCTCGTCCGCCGTGCGGAAGGTCGAGAGCGTCGCGATGGGGCCGAATATCTCCTCGGTCATGCCGGGATTTGCGGGGGCGATGTTGCGCAGGTAACCCGGCGCGATGAAGCATCCGTCCTGCGGCTGGCCGCCGACCAGTTCCGCGCCCGCGTCCACCGCGGCGCGGCAGATCGCCAGGATGCGGTCCTTCTGGACCGGATCGACGATCGCTCCAAGGTCGGTGGACTTGTCCAGGGGCGCGCCGACGCGCAGGCGGTCCATGCGGGCGCGCATCAGCGTCTCGAACCGCCCGGCCACTGCCTCGGCCACCAGGATCCGAGAGCCCGCGCAACAGACCTGGCCCTGATTGAACCAGATGCCGTCGACAACGCCCTCGACCGCGGCGTCCAGGTCGGCATCCTCCATGACGACGAAGGGCGACTTGCCGCCCAGTTCCAGCGTCAGCTTTCGGCCCGTGCCGGCCAGCGCGGCGGCGATGCCGCGACCGACCTCGGTCGAGCCGGTGAAGGCGATCTTGTCGACCTCGGCCGCGACCAGGGCCGCCCCCGTGGCGCCGTCGCCGGTCACGATGTTCACGACGCCCGCGGGCAGGCCGACCTCCTGGCAGATCTCGGCGAAGGCCAGGGCGGTCAGGGGGGTGTATTCGGCGGGCTTCAGCACCACGGTGTTTCCCGCCGCCAGCGCCGGCGCGACCTTCCAGGCCAGCATCAGCAGCGGAAAGTTCCAGGGGATGATCTGGCCGCAGACCCCCAGCGGCGCGTGGCCCGGAAAGCGCACGTCGCGCAGTTCCGCCCAGCCCGCATGGTGATAGAAGTGCCGCGCGACCAGCGGGACGTCGATGTCGCGTGCCTCGCGGATCGGCTTGCCGTTGTCCAGCGTCTCGAGCACCGACAGGAAGCGTTCGCGCTTCTGCACGTGGCGGGCCAGCGCGTAAAGGTATCGCGCCCGCTGCGTCCCCGAAAGCGCCGCCCAATCCGCCTGAGCGGCGCGCGCGGCCGCGACCGCCGCGACGACGTCGGCCTCCGAGCCTTGCGACACCTGCGCCAGAACCTCTCCGGTCGAGGGGTCGCGGGTCTCGAACAGGTCGCCCGGTTGGGTGAAGCTGCCGGCGATGAAGTGGCCGAACCTGCCGCGCCGCGCCAGCCAGTCGCGCACGGCGGCGCTGTCCTCGACCGAGGGGCCGTATTCCATCGTCTGCATGATCTCGCTCACTCGGCTCATCTGGTCGGGTCCTCAGGCAATCGCTTGGCGGTGGGCGGCGGCATAGCGGCCCGTGACGTGGTGGCTGATCTGGCGCTCGATATCGCCCAGAAGGCTGGACGCGCCGATCCGGAACAGGTCGGGCGCCAGCCAATCGCGGCCCAGTTCCTCGGCCATCAGCACCTGCCAGCTGATCGCGTCCTTGGCGGTGCGCAACCCGCCGGCCGGCTTGAAGCCCACCTTGATGCCGGTCCGCGCGTGGAAATCGCGGATCGTGCGGACCATCACCAGGCTGACCGGCAGGGTGGCGTTCACCCCTTCCTTCCCGGTCGAGGTCTTGATCCAGTCCGAGCCCGCCTGCATCGCGACAAGGCTGGCGCGAGCCACGTTCTCCAGCGACTTCAGATCGCCCGTGGCCAGGATCGCCTTCATCCGCGCCGCGCCGCAGGCCTCGCGCATTGCGCGCAGCTCGTCGTAAAGCGCTGTCCAGTTGCCCTGGAGCACATGGGCGCGGGTGATGACGATGTCGATCTCGTCAGCGCCCTGATCGACGGCATAGCGGATTTCGGCCAGGCGCAGATCCAGGGGCATCAGGCCTGCGGGAAAGCCGGTGGCGACGCTGGCGACAGGGATGCCGGAGTTGCCCAGGGCGCGCTTCGCCGGCGCCACCATGGTCGGATAGACGCAGACCGCGCCGGTCGTCAGGCCGGCGACCCCCATGGCGTCCAGCAGGTCTGGCGCGATGGGCTGGCGGGCCTTGGCGCAAAGCCGCGCCACCCGGTCGGGCGTGTCGTCACCTGCCAGCGTCGTCAGGTCGATGCAGCGCACCGCGTTCAGAAGCCACGCCGCCTGGTGGTCCTTCTTCAGGCTGCGTCGCGCGGGCAGCGTCGCCGCCCGACGTTCCACGGCGGGCGTGTTGATCCGCAGCCCACTGAACCAGTCCAGGTTCAGGTCTGTGCCGGGATTGCTCATGCGCTGCTCCTTCCATGGCGGTGGTTGCGGCGGGTGACCTGCCCCCAGACGCGCCAGATCAGGCCCAGCAGCGCCAGAAGCACGATGCAGATCAGCATCGCCGCCCAATTCAGCGGCCGCGAATCCGGTCCAGCCACCGTGTTGATCGAGATCGCGTTCGGATAGGTCGACAGCCACGGCATCCGCCAGCCATAGGCGGTGATGCTGACCCAGATCGGGTCGCGCGACGTCGACTGCAGGTTCGTGGCCTCGGCGTGGAGGTTCGCACTGTCATACTTGAAATAGGGCGGCCAGACCCAGCCCGTATCCTCGTTGCGGTAGACGAAGACGCGGCCGTTCGGGCGCACCGTGTCGATGAAGCGCACGTCGCGCTGGCCTTGGGTGTTTTCGACCGTGCCGGTGCTTTCAGAGGCCCAGAAGACCGTGGCCGATGACGGTATCGAGGTCAGCCGGTTGTAGGTGTTGCTGATCCGCACCGTGTTCTTGGATGGCAGCGTATAGTCCAGCAGCCCGAAGACCAGGATGCCGAACAGGACGCCGATGACGACGCGGGCGTGAAACATGGTGCGGCAGCTCCTATTGCCAGTTGACCAGGACGACGATGCCAAGGATGGCCAGCGTCGGCAACACGAAGACCACGGCCGCCAAGCGCACCCGAAGGCTGCGCCCGAACCCCGCCATGCCCCGCGCCACAAAGGCACGCCGAGCCGCCCGGTCGCCCTGCCCCGGATGACGTTCGTCCCACCGCCTCTCCAACTTCTCGACCTGTCGCAGGCAGATGCTGAACCGCAAGAGCAGATAGAGCGCCACTTGAAGCGCGAAGACGATCAGCCACAGCCGGATCAGTGCCACCTCGACGCGTCCCTGTTGTCGTCCGCCGGCACGCTATCATCGGGCCAAAGCGGCGGCCAGCCGTCCCGTTGCGTCGGATCCGCTGCAACCGGGCGCCCGCAAGGCGCGTTCCGCGTCGACCGATTGAAGGAGCGCCGCCATGACCCTGCCCGCCGATCCCCGCCTAGAGCTTCACGCCGAATTGGATCGGCTGGCGGCCAGCCAGATCGGCAGCCGTGGCCTGATGATGCGCGGGGTCGAGGCCGTCGGCCGCCTGACCGAGGGCGCGGCGACGACCATCATGGGCATGTCGCCCGTGGGGCTGGAAAAGGTGCTCGAGACGGCGTTCCGCCAGCTCTATGACCTGTCGGGCCGTGGCGACAGCATCAGCGTCCTGCGCGACGCGCCGCTGATCGCCAACCGGGCGGCGGCGGTGCTGTCGGGCGCGACCGGCGGCTGGTTCGGGCTGGTCGGCGTCGTGCCGGATCTGGTGGCCTCGACCACGGTGATCTTCAACGCCATCCAGAAGGTCGCGCGGCAGCACGGCTTCGACACGACCGATCCGTCGGTGCGTCTGGAATGCCTGGCCGTGTTCCAGTTCGGCGAACCGGGGGAAGAGGGCGACGCCGCCGCAAAGTCGTTCCTGGCAAACCGCCTGCTGACAAACGGGCAGACGGTCTCGGCGCTGATCTCGCGCTTCGCGGGATCCTTCGCGGCGCGGCTGACGACGAAGCTCGGGGCGCAGGCGGTTCCGGTCCTGGGCGCGGCGACGGGGGCGGCGATTAACTATGCCTTTGTCGATTATTACGAACGCGTGGCGCAGATCCACTTCCGCCTGCTGCGCCTGGCCGAACAGCATCCGTCGCTGGACATGGACCTGGAATATGCGCAGGCCCTGTCGCGGGTCAGGCAGAAGGGCGGCCGCCTGTCACGGCTGCGCCGTCAGAACGGGACGTCGTCGCCACCGCCCGCCGGCTGAACATAGGCCGCCTTGATGTTCTTGAAGCCGGCGTCGAACTGCACGGTCAGCGTATCTTCCGCGATGCCCATGATCTGACCTTCGCCGAACTTCGCATGGCTGACCCGGTCGCCGACGCTGAACCGGCTGGCCGGTGATGCGTCGATGGTGACCGGCGTGCGGTGCACCGGTCCGCGCCGTTCGGCCGCCCGCGCCTGCATCCGCTTCCAGCCGGGCGAGTTGTAGACATCGGCCTTGGCCACCCGCTCGTCCATGCGCGTATTCCCGGCCGAGGCCATCGCTGCGCCGTAGCCGCCGCCATAGAGGCCAGGCGGGGTCAGCACCTCGACATGCTCCTCGGGCAGTTCGTCGACAAAGCGCGACGGCAGGCTGGACTGCCACTGGCCATACATGCGGCGGTTCCCGGCAAAGCTGATCGTCGCCAGACGCTCGGCCCGGGTGATGCCGACATAGGCCAGCCGCCGCTCCTCCTCCAAGCCCTTGGTGCCATTCTCGTCCATGGCGCGCTGGTTGGGGAACAGCCCGTCCTCCCAGCCCGGCAGGAAGACGACCGGAAATTCCAGCCCCTTGGCGCCGTGCAGCGTCATGATGCTGACCTGTTCGGCCTGGTCGCCGTCGTCGCGGTCCATGACCAGCGCCACATGCTCCAGGAATCCCTGAAGGTTCTCGAACTCCTCCAGCGCCTTCACAAGCTCCTTGAGGTTGTCCAGCCGGCCCGGTGCGTCGGGCGACTTGTCGTTCTGCCACATCGCGGTATAGCCCGATTCGTCCAGCAGGCGCTCGGCCAGTTCGATATGGCCGCGCCCGTCCAAGACGTCGCCATGGCTGCGCCCGATCAGCGCCACGAAGGCGCGCAGGTTGGCCAGCCCCTTGCCACCAAGATGGCCCTCCTCGACGGCGATCTTCGCACCTTCCAGCAAGCTGACCCCGTTCTGGCGCGCCGCCGCCTGGATCGTCTGTAGCGCCTTGTCGCCCAGCCCGCGCTTTGGCGTGTTCACGATCCGCTCGAACGCCAGGTCGTCGTCGGGCGACACGACCAGCCGGAAATAGGCCATGGCGTCGCGGATCTCCTGCCGCTCATAGAAGCGCGGACCGCCAATGACCCGGTAAGGCAGGCCGATGGTCATGAAGCGGTCCTCGAACGCCCGCATCTGGTGGGACGCCCGCACAAGGATCGCGATGTCGTTCAGGCCGACCCGACCCAGGGCTGCACGATGCCCGCCCTGAAATGCCTCGATCTCCTCTCCGATCCAGCGGGCCTCGGCCTCGCTGTCCCAATGCCCGATCAGGCGGACCTTCTCGCCCTCCTCGGCATCGGTCCACAGCGTCTTGCCCAACCGCCCTTGGTTTGCCGCGATCAGGCCCGAGGCCGCGCCCAGGATCTGCGGGGTCGAGCGATAGTTCTGCTCCAGCCGGATCACCTCGGCGCCGGGAAAGTCCTTCTCGAACCGCAGGATGTTGCCCACCTCGGCGCCGCGCCAGCCATAGATCGACTGGTCGTCGTCCCCCACGCAGCAAATGTTGCGATGCGACTGCGCCAGAAGCCGCAGCCACATGTACTGCGCAACGTTTGTGTCCTGATATTCGTCCACCAGGATGTACCGGAATCGGTCCTGCCACTGGCGCAGCACATCGGGATGCGCCTGGAACAGCGTCACGCAGTGCATCAGCAGGTCGCCAAAATCGACGGCGTTCAGCGTCAAGAGCCGTTCCTGGTACGCAGCATAGAGCTTGCCGCCATAGCCGTCGAAGACCTGCCCCTCGCCCCGCGGCATGTTCGCAGGGGTCAGGCAGCGGTTCTTCCAGCCGTCGATCAGATGCGCCAGCTGCCGTGCGGGCCAGCGCTTCTCGTCGATGTTCTCGGCCGCGATCAGCTGCTTCAGCAGGCGGATCTGGTCGTCCGTGTCCAGGATGGTGAAGCTGGGCTTCAGGTGCAGGCTGCCATTGCCGATCAGTTCCGCGTGACGCCGCAGGATCTTGACGCTGATGCTGTGGAACGTCCCCAGCCAGGGCATCCCCTCGACGGTTTCGCCCAGCAGGCGGGTGATCCGCTCCTTCATCTCGCGGGCGGCCTTGTTGGTGAAGGTTACGGCCAGCAACTGCCCCGGCCGCGCCTTGCCCAGCATCAGCAGATGCGCGATCCGCGTCGTCAGCGCACGGGTCTTGCCGGTCCCCGCCCCCGCCAGCATCAGCACCGGCCCGTCCAGCGTTTCGACCGCCGCGCGCTGCGCCGCGTTCAGCCCGTCCAGATAGGGCGCAGGCCGCGCAGACATTGCCCGCCGAGACAGGGGCACCGCTGCCAGATCCTCGGAATCGTCGTAATGGTCCATCGCCTCAACATAGGACCGTCAACGGAGCAAGGAAAGCCCGATGTTCACGTCCTGTTCTTGCGTCTGCCAGCAATTATCTCGCCGGGTGTCCGGGGCGCGCAGCCGTCGGCTGTCGCGGGGCACCATCAGGCCCGCAAGCCCGCGAACGTCCCCGGGTCCAGAGAGTTCTGCGCGAATGTCGGCCCGCTGGTCAGCAGGCTGACCGCATCATGCGAATGCAGCGATTCCTGGTGGCTGGCCACCACGCGGAAATCGCCCACGCGCGAATCGGCGATCAGCTCGGCCGCAAACGCGCGCACGGCATCCTCGACAAAGATCGGATGCGCGGCGTTCAGCTCGGCAAAGGCCTGCTCGTCCTCGCGCTTGACCATGACCTGCGTTTCGGTCGGCACGGCACGGCGGCACATCTCGATGACGTCCTCGAACCACAGCCGCTCGGCGCCTTGCATCACCATCGACAGCCGCGCAATGGACCGCTGCGAATGCGGCGTCGCCAGCCGCGACCGGGTTTCGCGCGCATGTTCCGACAGTTCCAACGAGCAGGGGCAGGTCGAGGAATAGATGTAGTCCAGGTGCATGACCCGCAACCGGCTTCCCTGACGCTCGATAAGCTCTTCGGCAATATCATAGTACTGCCAGCCCGACAGGCCCGATCGCATCGACGCCACCCTCATCGGATAGGAAAATCGCATCTGGATCCGCGCATCCAGCGCGTCCAGGTCGGACTTGTAATCCTCGAGCGCCGATTCCAGCACCGACAGGCTGAACTGGTTTTCGGAATGGGCATAGAACGACCGCATGATGCGGCTCATGTTGATGCCCTTGCGGTCGGCTTCCAGGCTGACCGTGCCGGTGACGCTGGTTTCCAGCGTGATCTCTCCGCCGTCGCGGGTCAGATAGCGGATCGGCAGCCGGAAGTTCGAGATGCCGACGTGCTGGATCGCGGCCCGCGCACCCACGATCAGGCTGGCCGGGCCGTTCTGCAGGTCGGGCAACGTCTCGCGATAGGCCGGGTCGACCTTGAAATCGCCATCATAGGTCCGCGCCAGGGCGGGATAGGCAGGGATCAGGGGGCGTGCTTCGGTCATGGGGGCCTCCGGCTGCGTTGCGGCCGATATAGCGACCGCAACGGCTTTTGTCAGCCCATCCGTGATCAGGCGTCCAAGGCCTGCCGCAGATCGTCGATCAGGTCGTCCGCATCCTCCAGCCCGATCGACAGGCGCAGAAGTCCCGAAGTGATTCCCAGATGGGCCTTGTCTGCGTCGGACAGCCTCTGGTGCGTGGTCGTGGCGGGGTGGGTCACGATCGACTTGGCGTCGCCCAGGTTGTTCGAGATCCTGAAGATCCGCATCCGGTCCAGCGCCGCAAAGGCCGCGTCCTTGCCGCCTTCGACCTCGACCGCGATCATCGTGCCGCCGGACCCCATCTGGCGCATCGCCAAGTCATGCTGGGAATGGTCCTCGAGACCCGGGTAGACGACGCGCGACAGGCGCGGATGTCCCTGCAGCGCCCGGGCGATCCGGGCGGCGGCATCGGCTTGGGCGCGGACGCGCAGGTCCATCGTCTGCAGACCGTTCAGCATGATCCAGGCATGGAAGGGGCTGATCGCCCCGCCGGTATGCTTGAGGTAGGGCTCGGCCACCTCTCGCACGAACTGGCGGGTGCCGCAGATGACGCCGGCCAGGGCGCGCCCGCCGCCGTCGATATGCTTCGTGGCGGAATAGACGACGACATCCGCACCCTGCTCGACCGCGCGGGAAAAGACCGGGGTGGCGAAGACGTTGTCGACCACGACAGTCGCCCCGGCCGCGTGGGCGAGGTCCGCAACCGCCTTCAGGTCGACGATCTCCAGCGTGGGGTTCGACACGCTCTCGAAGAAGACGGCGCGCGTCCCGGGGCGGATCGCGGCCTTCCACTGGTCCAGGTCGGTCCCGTCGACATAGCTGACCTCGACCCCGAACCTGGCCAGCAGGTCCAGCACGTAGAGGCAGGATCCGAACAGCGCGCGGGCCGCCACGACATGATCGCCGGGCTTGCACATCGCAAACATGGTCCCGTTGACGGCCGCCATGCCGCTGGCCGTGGCAAAAGCATCCTCCGTCCCCTCCAGAGCGGCGATCCGGTCCTCGAACATGCGGCTGGTCGGGTTGCCATAGCGGGCATAGATGAATTCGTCGGGGCCGGTGCCCTGGAACCGAGCCTCGGCCTGGCCGGCGCTGTCATAGACGAAGCCCTGCGTCAGGAAGATCGCCTCGGCCATCTCGCCATACTGGCTGCGGCGGGTGCCGTGATGGACGGCTTGGGTGCGCGGGTGAAGCTTCTTGTCGGTCGGGCCGGTCATGATGCGGTGCCTTTTCGCTGCTGGACGTGGCGTAATCGCTGCCGCTTCACTGTGCAAGCGCGATGCCCGCGCAGGGTGATCAAGCCCTTCATCTGTCGTATAGGCGAAAATTTGCATTTCATGCAGTTAATCATTGAAAATCAGTAAGATAACTTTTCACCTGACCAAATGTACAGTTGGATTTCATCGGACGACCCAACTATTGTCTGAACATGGTTTCGCGGCATCTCCAGCCGTGTTGCGAAACCTCAAGGCCCGCCCGGGCACAGCAGTGGAGGCAGTCGCAACTTGCGCAACATCGCCGCCAGATCTTTGCTCGGTCGTCTGGCCGCATGCTCCGGCACATGTAACCAGTTTCGCCGCCCGTGATCGGGCGGCTGTTTCCAAGTGACCCCATTCCGGTTCCCGCCGTCGCGTTCGTGAGTGCAGGTTTTGTGTTGACCGCAGGGATCGCTCAGGCAGGGGGCGGAGATTTCCGCCCCCGCCACCTTTCCTGAAGGCCGTCGACCCGGCCTACAGGTAGTCGCCGCGCTGCAGGCCGTATTTCGCCATTTTCTCGTTCAGCGTCCGGCGCGGCAGGCACAGCTCCTCCATGACGCTGGCGATGCTGCCCTTGTGGCGGCGCATGGTGTTATCGATCAGCATCTTCTCGAAGCTTTCGACATATTCCTTCAGCGGCTTGCCTTCGGTCGTGGTGGCCTGCTGGTTATCCTCGCCATCCGCCATCAGAAGCGAGGCGATGGACCCCGTTCCGCGGCGGTTCTGCAGCACAGCGCGTTCGGCGACATTGATCAATTGGCGGATATTGCCCGGCCAGGGCGCCTGCAGCAGCTGCGCGGCCTCTTGCGCACTGACCTGCGGGGGTTCGCAACCGTATTCCTCGCTGAACTGCTCGGTCATGCGGGTGAATAGCGCCAGGATGTCCTCTCCGCGCGCACGCAGCGGTGGAAGGGTGATCTTCAGCGCAGACAGGCGATAAAACAGGTCGGGCCGCAGCGAATCCTCGGCCCGGCGGCCTTCGCCGCGGGCATTGCTGATCGCGATGATGCGGGTCTCGGCCGGCGTTCCCTGTTCGCTGATGAAGGCCAGAAGCCGGGCCTGCAGCGGCTCGGACAGCGCCTCGACATCTTCGAGGCAGAGCGTTCCGGCCCGTGCCTCCTCCAGCGCCGGCAGGCCGTCTTCCAGCGGGCCGAACAGCCGCGCGGTCAGCGCCTCGTCGTTGTAGGCGGCACAGGACACCGGCACGAACTTCTTCGAAGCACGCGGACCCACGGCGTGCAGCGCATGGGCGACCAGCGTCTTGCCCGTCCCCGTCTCGCCGTCGATCAGCACATGGCCGTCAGCCTGGCCCAGGTCGAGGATGTCCTCGCGCAGGCGCTCCATCACGGGGCTGGCGCCGATCAGCTTGGACATGACCTGCTGGCCCTCGGACAGGTCGCGGCGCAGGGCGCGGTTATCCAGCGTCATACGCCGCGCTTGCGTGGCTTTCTTGGCCAGCGCCGTCATGCGATCGGGGTTGAAGGGCTTTTCCATGAAGTCCATGGCCCCGATGCGCATCGCCTCGACCGCCATCGGCACGTCGCCGTGACCGGTGATCATGATGACGGGTAAGCTGGAATCCAGCGCCATCAGCCGTTTCAGGAAGGCCATCCCGTCCATGCCCGGCATGCGGATGTCGCTGACGACCACGCCGGGCCAGTCAGGGCCGATGACCTTCAGCGCATCCTCGGCACTGGCGAAGGTCTCGGTCTCGAACCCCGAGAGGACCAGCCACTGGCTGATCGATTCGCGCATGTCAGGTTCGTCATCCACAATGGCGATCTTCAGCTTGCGGGACATTCTTCGATCCTCTGTTGCGTCATTCGGCGGCCAGCGCCTGGCGCGGCTGGCCGGGACGATGAAGCGGCAGTTCCACCCGGAACACGGCGCCGCCTTCGGTTTCATTATGAGCGGTCAGGCGACCGCCAAGATCGGCGACGATCGTGGACGAGATCGCCAGCCCCAGCCCGGTCCCCTCGCCTGGCTTTTTCGTGGTCCAGAAGGGTTCAAACAGCTTTTCCAGATCAGAGACACCCGGACCGTTGTCGCGAACGGACACATAGGCGTGAGCCCCGGCCTCGACCGTGATCTCGATCGAGGAATCACGGCGGTCCTTCACCGCATCCACGGCGTTGCGCAGCAGGTTGATCAGCACCTGCTCCAACCGGATGCGGTCGGCCATGACCATCACCCGTTCACGCGGGACCTGGCGGGTCACCCGGATCGGGCGGGTGCGCAGCTGCGGCTCCATCATGGTCAGGGCGCTGCTGACGGCGGCGCGCAGGTCCACGGGCTCGAACGCCTCGCCGCCCTTGCGGGCATAGGACTTCAGCTGCCGCGTAATCGCGCCCATGCGGTCGATCAGGTCGTCGATCCGCTGAAAGCTGGACAGCGCCTCCTCGGGACGGGCGCGCTGCAGCAGAAGCCGCGCGCCGGCAAGGTAGGTCTTCATGGCGGCCAAGGGCTGGTTCAGCTCGTGGCTGACACCCGCCGACATCTCACCCAGAGCCGCCAGTTTGCTGGACTGCTGCATGGTCTGTTCGGCCACGCGCAGTTCCTTCTGGACGCGCTCGCGCTCCGCAATCTCGCGCGTCAGGCGGGCGTTCAGCGCGCGCAGGTCCGCCGACTCCCGCATGTAGGCCTGCGACTGGATCCTGGCGCGACGCGACAACAGCCAGAAGGTTCCGGCCAGCAGGATCGCGAAACCCATGATCTGCAGCGCCAGGATCGCGTTCACGCGTTCGCGGACGCTGCTGTAGGCGGTGAAGCTGATCATCTGCCAGCCGCGGAAGGGAACGCGCGCCTCGGACTGCATGACCGCCCGGCCCTGGACATAGGCATCCGCCATGGTCGAGGTCCAGTCGGCCGTCACCTGGAAGGCCCGCTGGATGGCCGAGGGTGCCGACCGGACGGCCAGCGCCTCGGGCAGGGTCAGGCCGCGCCATCGCGGCTCGGTCGCCAGAATGATCGTCCCCTCGCTGTCGGTGACGGCCACCGCATCCGAGATGCCGGCCCAGGACCGCTCCAGCCGGGTCAGGTCGGCGCCGACGACGATGACGCCCAAGGTCTTGCCGTCCGAAACGATGGCACGCGAATAGGCGAATTCATGCGCGCCGGAATCCAGTTCCGACACCGTGAATACGGTGTCGCGGGACCGCAGCGCCTCGACATAGAAGGGCGCGGCCACGCTGTTGGTGCCGATCTGGTAACGGTCCGTCGATCCGACCACCCGCCCCGAGGCGTCCAGAAGCCTGATCGAGGCCGCGCCGATTTCCTTCTGCGCCGTCATCAGCCGCGCCGAGGTGGTCGAGAAGTCGTTTTCGTTCAATGCCTCGATCAGCGACGGATCACGAGCGAGCAGCAGCGGCACGACCGAATTGCGTTGCAGCTCGGACATGAGGTTGCCGGTATAGAGCGCCAGCCGGAGTTCGGACCTGACGCGCGTGTTTTCCGAGAAACGCGTCGTCAGCCAGGCATTCGTCGTCCAGATCGTCGCCAGCGCCGTCAGGAAAATCAGGGCGATAGTGGCGCGCAGCCACCACGGGTTCGTCAGCCGCCGCCGTCCGACGTGCCCGCCCCCGCTGTCGTCAATGTCATCGTCCCTGACCAAGCAAAGATCCGCCCATCCTGATTGACTGCCGCAATCTAGGGCTAACCTTCCGCAGGCTCAAGTCAGGCATGCGCGAGGCTGTCCACAAGGGCAGTAAACAATGGGCGCCCGTCGGTCAGGCCGGTTACGGGATCCGCCGCCCGTTCAGGGTGCGGCATCATCCCCAGGACGCGGCGGTTGGCCGACAGCACCCCCGCAATCGCATCAACCGAACCGTTGATGGCCGGGGCGTAGGTGAAGGCGATCCGGTCCTGATCGTGCAGTTCGGCCAGCCCCTCGGGGCTGATCTGGAAGTTGCCGTCGTGATGCGCCACGGGAATGGTGATGTCCTGCCCGGTGGCATAGCCCCGCGTGAACGCGCTGTCGGCAGTGGCCACGCGCAGGGGCGCCTGCCGGCAGACGAAGGTCAGGCCGGCGTTGCGCATCAGCGCGCCCGGCAGCAGTCCCAGTTCGGTCAGCACCTGGAAGCCATTGCAGATCCCAAGCACATAGCCGCCGCGTTCGGCATGCGCCTTCAACGCCGCCGAGATGGGCGACTGCGCCGCGATGGCGCCGCAGCGCAGATAATCGCCATAGGAAAAGCCCCCCGGCACGCCGACGAGGTCGATCCCCTCGGGCAGTTCGCGATCCTTGTGCCAGACGCGCACGACATCGGCGCCTGCCTGCGTCAGGGCGACGGCAAGGTCGCGGTCGCAATTGGATCCGGGAAAGGTGACGACGGCGGCTCTCATCGCAAGACTCCTGCATGGGGATGCCGTGCAGATAGCCCAGGTCATGCCGTAAAGAAAGGGGCCAGCCCGCCCCGCGATCCGCCGCAACGCGGCGGCGACCTTGCCGTCTGGTTGGATGCGGCAAGGGCTTGTCGCCTGTTCAAGCCGCACCGACCGGTAGACGGCATGACAAGGCGAGACAGGCATTGCCAGGGACCGGCACTTATCGGTCGCAGGATCGCGCCGGCTTCAGAAGGGATCGGCCGAAGACCGGCCGACCCCCAGGGCGGACCGGAGCCCGCCTGATGTCAGTTCAGCGCCTTGTTCAGATACTCGTCGACCTTTTCCAGATAGCCCATCGTGGTCAGCCACTTCTGGTCCGGTCCGACCAGCAGCGCCAGGTCCTTGGTCATGTGGCCATCCTCGACCGCCTGCACGGTGACCTTCTCCAGGGTGTTGGCGAAGTTCAGCAGGGCCGCATTGTCGTCCAGCTTGGCGCGGTGCTTCAGCCCGCCGGTCCAGGCGAAGATCGACGCGATCGAGTTGGTCGAGGTCGCGTTGCCCTTCTGGTGTTCGCGATAGTGGCGGGTGACGGTGCCGTGGGCGGCCTCGGATTCGACGATCTTCCCGTCGGGCGTCATCAGCACCGAGGTCATCAACCCGAGGCTGCCGAAGCCCTGCGCGACCGTATCCGACTGCACGTCGCCGTCATAGTTCTTGCAGGCCCAGACATAGCCGCCCGACCATTTCATCGCCGACGCGACCATGTCGTCGATCAGGCGGTGTTCGTAATGGATGCCGGCCTTCTTGAACTGGTCCTCGAACTCGGCCTCGTAGACCTCCTGGAACAGGTCCTTGAAGCGGCCGTCATAGGCCTTGAGGATGGTGTTCTTGGTCGACAGATAGACCGGATAGCCGCGCGACAAGCCATAGTTCATCGATGCCCGCGCGAAATCGCGGATCGAATCGTCCAGGTTGTACATGGCCATGGTCACGCCCGACGACGGGGCCTGGAAGACCTCGTGCTCGATCGTCTCGCCGTCCTCGCCCACGAACTTGATCGTCAGCTTGCCCTTGCCGGGGAAGCGGAAGTCGGTGGCGCGGTACTGGTCGCCAAAGGCGTGACGGCCGACGATGATCGGCTGCGTCCAGCCCGGCACCAGCCGCGGCACGTTCTGGCAGATGATCGGTTCGCGGAAGATGACGCCGCCCAGGATGTTGCGGATCGTCCCGTTCGGGCTGCGCCACATCTTCTTCAGGCCGAATTCCTCGACCCGCGCCTCGTCCGGGGTGATCGTCGCGCACTTGACGCCGACGCCGTGCTGCTTGATCGCCTCGGCCGCATCGACGGTGATCTGGTCGTCGGTGCGGTCGCGCTCCTCGATGCCTAGGTCATAGTATTTCAGGTCGATGTCCAGGTAGGGCAGGATCAGCTTCTGCTTGATGAAGTCCCAGATGATGCGCGTCATCTCGTCGCCGTCGAGCTCGACGACGGGATTGGCGACCTTGATCTTCGACATGTGATACTCCTCGGGCGTTGGATATGCTTCGCCAGCCCCTATAGCCGCAAATCCGCTGGATGGAAAGTTTGTATGCAACGGCATGCCGTTCGGCAGGGACCTCGCATGACGAAGGCCCCGGAACTGCGTCCCGAGGCCATGTGGTCAGATCAAGTGGTAATCAAGCGCCGAAGCCGGCTTCCTGGCAGTCCTGCAGGGTCAGGTCCTGAAGGTTCAGGCTGACCATGTTGTCCTCGGCCTCGATATTGCCCGAGTTTCCGTCGGCCTCGACCGGTGCCGGGGTCGCCATGACGTCCGTCTGGTCGCCGTCGGGCAGGTTGTCCTCGGCCTCGATATTGCCCGAGTTTCCATCCGCCGGGATGGGCGCAGGGGTCGGGGTGGCCTCGACCATGTCGCCCGACGGCAGGTTGTCCTCTGCCTCGATGTTGCCGGCATTGCCGTCAGCGGCATTTGCGGCAGTCGGCGTCTCGCCTGCCAGCATCTCGCAATGCGCAGTGACCGCGGCCAGGTCGCCCTGCTGGATCTCCTGTCCTGCGATCATGTTCTGGCCGAATGCGGCGGAACTCAGCGACAGGACGGCGGCTGCGGTCAGGGCGACAGGCGACGTGAAAGCCTTGTAGGTCATGTGGAACCTCCTCGGGTTGCGTAAGGGCCGTGTATGGCGTCACAACCCCCAAGCCCGTATCCCGTTCCATCGCACCGGCCCCATGACCCGGCCAGCAGTGCCGATCAACCGAAATGTGATCGCAGCCCGACCTCGAGCCAGCGCCACAGGTCCGGCGCCCCCAGATGCACCTTGGTGCCGACCCGCGTCGCGATGTCGTCGAACGTCACGCGGTATTCCTGCCAGCCGGCGCCGCCAGACCGCAGGTTCTGGATCGCCGGCTGGCTCCGGTCCAGCGCCTTGGCAAATATCGCATCGGGCGTGGACGCGGCTTCGAACTCGGACCACAGCGCCAGAAGGTCGCGCGCCTGCGCGGCCGGCAGAAGGCCGAAGATGCGCCGCGCGGCGACGGCCTCGGCCTTCTGGATCGCAGCGGAACCGTGGGCCTGCCCCGCCGCCGAATGCAGCGGAACGTCGCCCACATCGATCTCGACCAGGTCGTGGATCAGCAGCATCCGGATGACCCGTGCGGGATCGACGCCGGCACCCGCCATGCCCCCCAGGATCAGCGCATAGAGCGCGACGTGCCAGCTGTGCTCAGCGGTGTTCTCGCGGCGCGAGCCGTCGACCAGCGTGTTGGCGCGATGGACGGACTTCAGCCGGTCCGCTTCGGCCAAGAAGGCCAGACGGCGCGACAGCTCGCCAGGCTCGGCAGGGTCGCCCGCCAGCATCGCGCGGGCGGCGGCGATCGCCTCGGGCCATTCCTGCGACAGGCGCGCCGCGCGGCCGCGGTCGATGTTCGCCCTGACGATCTCGACGTGGTCGGTCAGCGGACGTTCGGCCTGCAGCACCTGGAACAGCGGCTGGACATGGTCCATGCGCTTGGCGAACCGGGCGTCAGGGCTCAGTCCGGTCTCGAACTCGGTCCACAGCGCCAGCAGCCGGTCGCCGTCGGGCGACAGGCCGAAGATCCGCTGCGCCGCCGCAGCCTCGGCCGCGGCCAGAATGCCCGCGTCGTGGTCCAGATGGATCGGCTGGTCGCCCGCGTCGATCTCGACCAGGTCGTGCAGCAGGATCATCGAAATGGCGCGGTCACTGGCCCCGAAGACCAGCGCATAGAGCGCGACGTGCCAGCTGTGTTCGGCGCTGTTCTCGGGCCGCGACAGGTCCATCAGGACATTGGCGCGGTCGACCGACTTCAGCCGGTCGGCCTCGCACAGGAAGGCGATGCGCCGGTCCAGATCCCGCCGGTCTTCCATCTGCGCCTCAGCGAGAGGATTCGGTCAGCCGGCGCCGCACATAGCCCTGGACCATGTCGATCATGGGCTTCATGTGCGCCTCGTCGTCGCGGAAGAAGTGGTCGGCGCCGTCGATCTCTTCGTGGGTGATGGTGATGCCTTTCTGCTCGCGCAGCTTGGCGACCAGCGAATGCGTGTCCTTGGGCGGCGCCACGCGGTCGGCGGTGCCGTTCACGATCAGTCCCGAGGACGGGCACGGCGCCAGAAAGCTGAAGTCGTACATGTTCGCCGGAGGCGCGACGCTGATGAAGCCGGTGATCTCGGGGCGGCGCATCAGCAGTTGCATCCCGATCCAGGCGCCGAAGCTGAAGCCTGCGACCCAGCAATGCTTGCTGTTGGGGTTCATCGCCTGCAGGTAATCCAGGGCCGAGGCCGCGTCGGACAGCTCGCCGATGCCCTGGTCGAACTCGCCCTGGCTGCGGCCCACGCCCCTGAAGTTGAAGCGCATCACCGTGAAGCCCATCTTGTGGAAGGCGTAATGCAGGTTATAGACGACGCGGTTGTTCATCGTTCCGCCGAATTGCGGGTGCGGGTGCAGCACGATGGCGATGGGGGCGTCGGGCTTGCCGGGCTGGGGATGGTAACGGCCTTCAAGACGGCCTTCGGGGCCGGGGAAAATCAGCTCGGGCATGGTTGTCCTTCACGGGGCTTCGGGTTTCTTGACGCGTGCGCGCACGGCTTCTAGAGGGTTATCTGGGCAGCCGCGGCCAGCTTGGCAAGAAACGTGCTGGCAGGGCATAGCGCGGCACGGCGGCATGCGTCAATGGAAGGCGCGCCGGCAGAGGCCGGCGAAGGGAGGTCGAGGCCATGAAACTGTCCACCAAGGGACGCTACGCTATCATCGCGCTGGTCGACCTGGCGATCGCCAAGGGCGACGAGCTGACCTCGCTGGCCGAGATTTCGAAACGGCAGGACATCTCGCTGCCCTATCTCGAACAGCTGTTCGTCAGACTGCGCCGTGCGGGACTGGTGGCTTCGGTGCGCGGCCCCGGCGGCGGCTATCGCCTTGCCCGCCTGCCCGAGACGATCCGCGTGGCCGACATCCTCGAGGCCGTGGACGAAACCGTCAGCGCGATGCATGTGGGCGCCGGCGCCTCTGGCGGCGTGTCGGGGTCAAGGGCGCAGACCCTGTCCAACCGGCTCTGGGAAAGCCTCTCGGCGCATGTCTACGTCTTTTTGCACAACCACACGCTGGCTGATGTGGCCAGGAACCAGCTGCTGCCCTGCCCGGCTTTGCCCAAGATCCTCAACGTCGTGGACGACTGACCCGCGCCGCCCTCGCGGCCCGTCCGAAGGGGGTCCGGGGGGCTTCCCCCCGGCCACCGCGGGACGCACTCGGGGGCACTTGCCCTCACCTCGGGACAATCTCGAAGATCCGCTCTTTCGGCCGGCACAGCATTGCCCTTCCAGGCCCCAGCACCACCGGCCGCTCAATCAGCAGCGGATGCGCCGCCATGGCCATGATCAGCTGCTCGTTGCTCAGGTCCGGATCGCTCAAACCCAACTCTTCATGAGACGTTCCCTTCCGCCGCAACAACCCGCGCGGTCCCGTCCCCAACAGCCCCAGCACGCGGCGCAGTTCAGGCGCATCGGGCGGGTCCTTCACATAGTCGCGCACAACGACGTCGGCCCCCGCTTCGCGCAGCGCCGCCAGCACGAAGCGCGAGGTCGAACAGGTCGGCTTGTGCCAGATCACGTATGTCATCGCCCGGCACCCCCGTCCGGGATCGGCAACGCACTCGACGCCTTGATCTCCTCCATCGACAGCAGCGCGGTCACGTTGTGGATCTTCACCTCGCCGATCAGCGACTGATAGAATCGGTCATAGGCACGCGCGTTCTTCACCTGCACCTTCAGAATATAGTCGATGTCGCCTGCCAGACGGTGCGCCTCGACCACCTCTGGACGCTCGCGCAGGGCGCGCAGGAAGCGCGCCGCCCAGTCCCGGTCATGCTCGCTGGTGCGGATCAGGACGAAGAAGCAGGCCTCCAGCCCCAGCGCGTCAGGGTCCAGGATCGCCACCTGGCGACGGATCACGCCTGCCTCGCGCAGCTTGCGGATGCGGTTCCACACCGGCGTCTTCGACGCCCCCACCCGCTCGGCGATCTGGTCCAGCGACAGGCTGGCGTCGACCTGCAGCAGGGACAGGATTTTGCGGTCCACCTCGTCCAGCCGGACAGGCGTTTGTCCTGCCCCGGCATCGGGGGAAACAGGTTCCGACATCAAGCACCTCGCGCCTTGGATCATCCTTATTTCGCGCGACCACTCGCAAGAATCCAGAACGAAATTCTATATAGAGAGCAGCAAGAAAGAGGTCCGCACCATGTCCAAAGCCTTTACCCCGTCGGCGGCCCGGCCCGGCGTCATCACCGC
>JAYZBS010000106.1:0-12631 GCA_036338635.1 Pseudomonadota bacterium
GCCCCTCCGGGCCCCCCCCCAAGGGGGGGGCCGCCCACCTCCCCCCCCGCCC
Organism: Pseudomonadota bacterium; assembly: GCA_036338635.1. GTDB lineage: Bacteria > Pseudomonadota > Alphaproteobacteria > Rhodobacterales > Rhodobacteraceae > Paracoccus. Next base: position 53 of record JAYZBS010000106.1, read on the forward strand.
GCCCCCCCCCGCCGGGGGGGGCCCCCCCCCCCCCCCCCCACCCCCTCCCGAGGTCATCATGCTCGCCTTCCTCCTGCGGGACGCTGAAAAGCTGCTCTGCGCCCTGCTGTTCATGGCCATGACGGTCGTGGGTTTTGCCAACGTCGTCGTGCGCTACGCCACCAACTATTCGCTGGCCGCCAGCGAGGAGCTACTGACCAACGGCTTCCTGCTGCTGACCGTGCTGGGCGCGGCCATCGCCGCCCGGCAGGGCCAGCATCTGGCGGTGACTGCGCTGGTCGACGCCCTGCCCCGCACCCTGAGGGTGCCGGTCTTCCTTTTGTCGGTGGCGCTGTCGGTCCTGCTGCTGGTCCTGTCGGCCTGGTTCGCGTGGCAGGCGCTGCTGACGCTTTATGCCAACGGTCTGAAGTCCTATGCACTCGGCATCCCGGCCTGGTGGTATCAGGCGGCGGTGCCCTTCGCCTTCTTGCTGATCGTGCTGCGATTCCTGCAGCACAGCGCCCAGGAACTGCGGCAGACGCGGGCTGCGCGATGACCGATCTTCTGTCCTCGGCCGGCACGCAGATGATCGTGCTGTTCTTCCTTGCGCTGGCCCTGCGGGTGCCGGTGGCCTTCGCGCTTGGCCTGTCGGCGATATATGCGATGTGGCGGATCGGCTTCGGTCTGGATCTGGTGGGCGACCTGATCACGGCGGGCATTGCGCGCTATTCGCTGCTGGCGATCCCGTTCTTCATCCTGGCCGGCGCATTGATGGGATCGACCGGCATCGCCGAACGGATGATCCGATTCTTTCGCGTCCTCGTCGGCGGGCTGCCCGGCGGCATGGGCATCGTGGGCACGGTCGTCTGCCTCTTCTGGGGGGCGGTCAGCGGGTCCGGCCCGGCCTCCGTCGCGGCCATCGGCCCGATGATCATCAAGGGGATGGAGGAGGACGGCTTCGACCGCGCCCACGCCGCCGGCCTCGTCTGTGCGGGGGCGGCGCTGTCCATCGTCATTCCGCCGTCGATCGGCCTGGTGATCTTCGGCGTCATCGCCGAGGTCTCGATCTCGCAGCTGTTCATCGCGGCGATCCTGCCGGGACTGTTCATGGGGCTGACGATGCTGGCCGTCCTGCCGATGCTGCCGCGCCGCATGGCAACGGGGCCGGGGCTGGCCGCGCTGGCGCCACCGCCCTATGCCGACCTTCCCTATCGCGGCCGGCTGTGGCGCAGCTTCCGCGACAGCTTCTGGGGGCTTCTGACCCCCGTGGTGATCCTGGGCGGCATCTATTCCGGCATCTTCACACCGACCGAGGCCGCGCTGGTCGCCACCGTCTATGCGCTGGCGGTGGGCGCCCTGATCTATCGTAGCCTTGGCTGGGCGATGCTCTACGAAACCCTGGCCGAGGCCGCGGGATCGTCGGCCACTGTCATGCTGATCGTGGCTTATGCGGCGCTTTTCGGATGGGTCGTCACGGTCGAGGATCTGGTCGGCACCTATTCGACCGGCCTTCTGGGCATCAGCGAGAACCCCTGGGTGATCCTTCTGGTCATCATGCTGATCCTGCTGGTCGCCGGGATGTTCATGGACGCGATCACCGTGATGTTCATCACCCTGCCGATCATCCTGCCGGTGATGCGCGAACTGGGCTGGGACCCGGTTTGGTTCGGGGTCGTGGTGATGATCAACCTGGCCATCGGCCTGATCACCCCGCCGGTGGGCGTGAACCTCTATGTCGCGGCCAACGTGTCGCGCCTGTCGATCGAGCGTGTCGCCCGCGGTGCGATGCCCTTCCTGCTGTCCGGCCTCGTGGGCCTTGCCATCGTCGCGGCCTTCCCGGCCATGTCGCTGTGGCTGGTCGAATGGCTTCGCTGAAAGGAACCCCATGACCCCGAAGACCGCCATCGTCACCGGGGCCGCGCGCGGCATCGGCCTGGCCACCGCCCATCTGCTGCAATCGCAGGGCTGGCGCGTGGCCATCGTCGATATCGACGCGGCCGAGTTGCAGACGCTCGACATCCCCGACTGCGCCACCTTCGCCTGCGACGTGTCCGACCCCGACCAGGTGGCACAAATGGCCCAGGACGTGATGCAGTGGTCGGGCCGCATCGACGCGCTGGTAAACAACGCCGGCGTGGCCGATTTCCGGCCGCTGGCCGAGACGGACCTGGCGACCTGGCGCCGCATCATGTCGGTGAACCTGGACGGCGTCTTCCTTGTCTCGCAGGCGGTGATCCCGCACCTGCGCCAGACGCGCGGGGCGATCGTGAACATCGCCTCGATCTCGGGGCTGCGGGCCAGCACCCTGCGCGTGGCCTACGGGACGTCGAAGGCCGCCGTCATCCACCTGACCCGCCAACAGGCGGTGGAGCTGGGCGAATCGGGCATCCGCGCGAATTGCGTGGCCCCTGGACCGGTCGACACCAAGCTGGCGCTGGCGGTGCACACACCCGCGATCCGCGCGGCCTATCACGACGCCCTGCCGCTGAACCGCTATGGCCAAGAGACGGAGATCGCCGAGGCCATCGCCTTCCTGTGTTCCGACCGCGCGTCCTATGTAACCGGACAGGTTCTGGCCGCCGATGGCGGGTTCGAGGCGGCGGGCGTCGGCCTGCCCGCCCTTCGCGATCCGGCCTAGGCGCCGGGGCGCGGTGCCGGGACGGGGGCGGCCCCGTTATCGGTCATCCGCGACATCACGCTGGCCGCCACCGCGCCCGAGATGTTGTGCCACACGCTGAAGATCGCCGCCGGCACCGCCGCAAGCGGAGAGAAATAGGCCGTCGCCAGCGCCGCCGCCAGGCCCGAGTTCTGCATGCCCACCTCGATCGCGATGGCCTTGCGGCGTGGAAGGTCCAGGCCGGCCACTCGCGCGGCGGCAAAGCCGATCAGGTAACCCAGCCCGTTGTGCAGCAGCACCACGGCGAAGATCATCATCCCCGACTGCGCGATGGCGCCCTTGGACGCGCCGACCACCGCCGCGACGATCAGCACGATGCCGGTGACGCTAACTAGCGGCAGGGCCGGAATGGCCGCGCGCACGAGGCCGGGGACCAGCTTCTGCGCGGCGAAGCCCAAGGCCAGCGGCAGCAGCACGACCTTGAGGATGGACTGGAACATGGCCCAGGCGTCGACGGGCAGGTATTCGCTGGCCAGCATCAGCACCAGGAAGGGCGTCACGACCGGCGCAAGCAGCGTCGTCACGCTGGTGCAGGCGACCGACAGCGCGGTGTCGCCCTTGGCCAGATAGGTCATCACGTTCGAGGACGTGCCGCCGGGGCAGCAGCCCACCAGGATCACACCGGCCGCGACCTCTGGCGGCATCGGGATGATGCGGGTCAAGGCGAATGCCAGCAGCGGCATGATCACGAACTGCGACACGACACCCAGGCCCACGTCGAAGGGTCGGCGCAGGACCTCGGCAAAGTCCTTGGTCGAGATGGTCAGGCCCATCCCGAACATGATCACCCCCAGCAGCGTCACTATCCAGGGCGTCAGTTGGCGGAAGACGTCCGGCAGAAGAAAGCCCAGGACCGCGAACAGCAGGACCCAGACGGCGAATGTGTTGCCGACGAAACGTGAAAATGCGCCCAAGGTCTTCATGGTGATGTTCCTTCCTGCACGATTATGTCGCGTGGCTGTTTCAGCCGCGGCCATAGTGGCCGCAACAGACCGGCGCAAGCCTTCCGGTCAGGCAGGGGATGCCAGACTGCGTGTCCAAGTCCCGGTGACACCGGACTGCCACACAAAATCGTTATCGAAGGGTGGACATGGCGGGCCGGATCTGAAAACGGATCCGCCAGGAGGTGCCGTTGTCAGAGAACCGCGAGATCTGGACCGACGCATTGCGCGGAGTGACCATCACTCTGGTCGTTCTGCACCATTGCCGTCTGGCCGTCACGACCCTGCTGCGGCAGGCGGGAACGGACTTCCACAACCTTGTCGACAACGTCGATGACCTGATTGGGCTTGTCCGTATCCCGGCCTTCCTCATCTGCTCGGGGATCGTCTTTTCAGGCCCGGCGCAGCGCGGCTGGCGGTGGTTCGTCGGGCGGCGCCTTGGCTGGACGCTGTGGATCGCGCTGGTCTGGGGTTGGCTGCAGCTTGCGGTGATGTATCTGGGCGTGCCGCTCTATCCCTGGCTCGACGGGGACCTGCCGACGCGGCTGAACCTCATGCTGCTCGATCCGGTCGGGAACATGTGGTTCATCTATGCCATCGCGCTTCTGGGCACGTTCTGCATGATCCTGCGGCCGGCGGGCAAGGCGGTCACCATCGCCGCCGCCGCCCTGCTCTCGGCGTTGATCATCGAGACGCTGGGTCGCATGGACCTGCCGCCGGGCCTGCACCTGATGGCTTGGAACCTGGGGATCCGCGGGTTCATGTTCTTTGCCCTTGGCTTCGTCTTCGCGAAGCAGTTGAAGCAGTCCCGGCGCGGCCACTGGACGACCTTCGTCGCCGCGATCCTGATCTGGGCCGGCTGCTATCTGCTCTATCTGAACGCCGAGACGTTCCGCAGCTATCACCGCCTGGTGCTTGCGATCCCGGCCACACTAGCCGCGATCCACATGCTGCAGTTCCTGCTGGCTCGCCTGCCCCAGATCGCCGACGCCGCGGCCTTCCTGGGCCGCCGCTCGCTCGAGATCTTCCTGCTGCACCAGTTCGTCGTCGCAGCCTGCTTCATGCTGCTGCGTCCGCTGGCCGGGACGGTGCCTGGCCTTGGCATCCTGGCAGTCATGTTCCCGGCCACGCTTCTGGCGTCGGTGGCGGTGGCCGGCCTGCTGCGCGGCCTGCCGGGCAATCCGATGTTCTCGACCCGCGCAGTGGCGGCCTAGTCGCGGATCAACCCGACCAGCACCTCGCGCAGGCGCGCCTCGCAGGCGGCGGTGTCGCCGTCATCCTCGAGCGCCTGCGCCTCGCCCAGAAGGGCGCGGGCCTCGAGGATCTCGTTGCCGCCCTCGCCCGCCTCGTCGGCCTCCTCAATGGCCTCGGCCTCCTCGGGCTGGTCCTGATAGGGGGCGGTCGGCTCGATGATCTCACCCTCGGTCACGGCTTGCGATTCGCGCGCGCCGGCGACGCCCTGACCGCCGGAAGAGGTCGATATCGACATCTCGGCGGCCTCGAGCAGAACCTCGTCCAGAAAGGCGATCCGGTCGGCGCAGTCGGCCGCGGCGGAGCCGGCGGCCAGAGCCAGACCCGCAGCCAGCAGAACCCGTTTAAGTGCCATGTGCATCTCCTCAGCTGCGCAATTGGTCACCGACCGGCAGGCTGCGGATGCGCTTGCCGGTGGCCGCGAAGATCGCGTTGACGATGGCAGGGGTGACCGGCGGCAGGCCGGGCTCACCCACCCCTCCCATCGGCTGGTCGTATCCGCCCGAGGACACCAGATGCACGTTGATCTGGCGCGGCGCGGTCTCCATCCGCGGGATCAGGTAGGTGTCGAAGTTGTCCTGCTGCGCCCGCCCGTCCTGGAAGGTGATCTGCGTGGTCAGGGCCTGGCCCACGCCCATGATGACGGCGCCCTCCATCTGCGACCGGATGCGGTCGGGGTTCACCTGTGCGCCGCAGTCGATGGCAATCTCGACGCGCGGAACGCTGACGTTGCCGTCCGTCACCTCGACCTCGGCCGCGACGGCGACGTAGCTGACGAAGCTATAGTGCGCCGCCAGCCCAAGGCCGCTGCCCGAGGGCATCTCGCGGCCCCAGCCGATGGCATCGGCCACCGTCTCGGTTACGCGGCGCAGGCGGGCGGTGTCGATCGGATAGCGCTCGGGGTTTTCGCCATAGTTCCAGACGTCGCCGATCTGGGTCGGGTCGATCAGGCGGTCGGGGCCGATCACCTCCAGCAGATAGTCGCGGGGATCGCGCCCTGCCGCATGGGCCAGTTCGGCCACGAAGGACTGGATCGCGAAGGCATGCGGGATGTTCGACACCGACCGGTACCAGCCGATCCGCACATGGGCAGGCGACTGCGGGTTCTCGGCCCGGACGTTGGGAATGTCCAGCGGCATGTTGGTCAGTCCCATGCCAAGCTCGAACGGCAGCTTCTGCTGGGGGTCGGGCGCAAAGATCGACCCGATGGTGGGCGCAGCGGTTCGGTGCAGCCACGCGACCGGCTTGCCTTGATCGTCCAGCCCCGCCTCCATCCTCTCGACGGAAACGGTGTGGTAGAAGCTGTGGTGCAGGTCGTCCTCTCGCGTCCAGGTGACCTTTACTGGCGCGCCCATCTGCTGGCTGAGGATCGCGGCCTCGATCACGAAATCGGGCTTGGACTTGCGGCCGAACCCGCCACCCAGCAGCGTGACGTTCACGACCACCTTGTCCTCGGGGATGCCCAGCCTTTCGGCCAGTCGCAGCTTGGTCACCTGCGGCGCCTGCACGCAGGCCCAGGCCTCGGCGCTGCCGTCGCGCACGTCGACGACCGCCGCCGGCGGCTCCATCGGCGCCTGCGCCAGATGCGGGATGTAGTATTCGGCGGTGATGCGGTCAGAGGCCTTGGACAGCGCGTCCTCGACATCGCCGCGGTTCAGGACCAGCTTGCCGTCCGGCGTCTGCACGGCCTGTTCCAGTTCGGCCCGGAAATCATCGGAGGAGTAAGATCCGTGCTCTCCGTCCTCCCATTCGATCTGCAGGGCGTTCCGGCCCTGGATCGCGGCCCAGGTATTCCGCGCCACCACGGCCACGCCGCCAAGGGGCTGGAATTCGGTCGGCACGGTGGGCGGTTCGATGGTGATGACACGCTCGACCCCCGGAACCGCCAGGGCGGCGCTGTCGTCCAGGCTGGCGATGCGGCCCCCAAAGACGGGCGGGCGCGCGATCACCGCATAGAGCATCCCGTCGCGGCGCACGTCGATCCCGTAGGTCGCCCGGCCCGTGGTGATGTCCATGTTGTCGACCAGGCCGGTGCCGCCTTTGCCGACATAGCGGAAGCTGGCCGGGTCCTTCAGGCGCAGCCCGCCGCGGTCGGGCACCGGCAGCTCTGCCGCCGCCGCTGCCAATTCGCCGTAGCTGATCGAACGATCCGACCCGGCATGGACCACCCGGTGATCCTCGGCCCGAACCTCATCGACGGGGACGCCCCATTGCTGCGCGGCGGCTTCCTCCAGCATGGTGCGTGCAGCAGCGCCGGCCCGGCGCATGGGCTGGAAGAAGTGGCGCAGGCTGCGCGATCCGTCGGTATCCTGGTTGCCATAGCGAGGCTCGTCCCCCGGCGCCTGGGCGACGCGGACCTGGTCCCAATCGGCCCCCAGCTCGTCGGCAACCACCATGGCGATCGAGGTGCGTACCCCCTGCCCCATCTCGGACCGGTGCACGGTCACCGTGACGATCCCGTCCGGCGCGATCGAGATGAAGACGTTCGGATCGTCGCGCCAGCCGTTGGGCATGGCGTCGGCGCCGAATTCGACGGGTTCTTCCTGTGCACGGGCGGGCAGGCCCACGGCCAGCACAAGGCTGCCCGCACCCAGGCCCAGCAGCACCGACCGGCGGCTGACGTTGGAAATCATGTCGCGCATCACTTGCCCCCCTGTCCAGCCGCCTGCTTGATCGCGGCGCGGATGCGCGGATAGGTCCCGCAGCGGCAGAGGTTCGCGCTCATCACAGTGTCGATATCCTCATCGGTCAGATCCGGGGTGGAATCGACAAGAGCCGCCGCCTGCATGATCTGGCCTGCCTGGCAATAACCGCACTGCGCGACGTTCAGCTCGCGCCAGGCGACCTGCACCGGGTGGCTGCCGTCGGGCGACAGTCCCTCGATCGTGCGGACCTTGGTGCCGTCGGCCACCGACATCGGCGTGACGCAAGCGAAGGTCGGATAATCGTCCATGTGGACCACGCAGGCGCCGCATTGGGCGATGCCGCATCCGAACTTGGTGCCGGTCAGGCCAAGCTCGTCGCGCAGATACCACAGAAGCGGCATGTCGGGGTCGCCATCGAATTCGCGGTCTTCGTCGTTGACGGTCACTCTGATCATGATGGCTGTCCCCTCTGGCTCTCAGATCACGGGGCGCTGACAGAGCCGACCCCGTGCGGGAACGCGCAGCCGGGCGTCGGGTTCCTGCAGCCGGCCTCATGGCGTCACGGGATCGACATGCTCCCGTCATCGCCCCGTCACCTTCCTGCGGCAGGGACGCGGCAGCTGGAAACGATCATCGGGATGAAAACTTTGCACAAAACCGCCATTCTGACGTCGGCCCTGGCGCTTGCGGCCGCCGTGCCCGCGCTGGCCGAAACCACGTTCAACCGCATCGCCTCCTTCGCCACCCCAGACAACATGGCCGCGGACGAGGACCGAAACCGCACATCATCAGCCGAGATCATCTCGGTCTCCGAAGATGGCAACACGCTGGTCTATTCCGACAGTCCCCTGGGCGTCTTGGGCTTCGTCGACATCACCGATCCGGCCGCGCCGAAACCACTTGGCAACGTGGCGATGGAGGGTGAGCCCACCACCGCTGTCATCATCGGCGACCGCGTCTTTGCCGGCGTGAACACGTCCCAATCCTATACCGACCCGTCGGGGCAGCTGCGGGTCGTCGACCTGAACAACCACGAGGTTCTGCAGTCCTGCGATCTGGGCGGCCAACCGGATTCGGTGGCCCGCGCGCCCGACGGCAGCTTCCTGGCCATAGCCATCGAGAACGAGCGGGACGAGGACCTGAACGACGGCGCCCTGCCGCAGATGCCGGCAGGCTTCGTCGTCAAGCTGCCGATACAGGACGGCCAGGTCGACTGCGCGGGGATGCAGCGGATCGACATCACCGGCTTGGCCGAGATCGCGGCCGATGACCCCGAGCCCGAGTTCGTCGACGTCAACGACCGGGGCGAGATCGTCGTCACCCTGCAGGAAAACAACCACATCGTCATCATCGGCGCCGACGGCGCCGTGGCGTCGCATTTCAGCGCCGGGACCGTCTCGCTGGACGGGATCGATGCGAAGGACGACGGCGCGCTTGTCTTCACCGACAGCCTGACCGACGTGCCGCGCGAACCAGACGGGGTGAAATGGATCGACGACGACCACGTGGCCACCGCGAATGAAGGGGATTACCAGGGCGGCACCCGCGGCTGGTCGATCTTCGACCGGCAGGGGAACGTGGTTTACGATTCGGGCACAGGCTTCGAACACGCGCTGGTCCAGATCGGACATTACCCCGACAAGCGGTCGGATGCGAAGGGCGTCGAGCCGGAAAGCATCGAGGTCGCGACCTTCGACGGCACCCGCTATATCTTCGTCGCCTCGGAGCGTGGATCGATCATCGGCGTCTATGATGCCACCGACTTGGCCGCTCCGCGCCTGTCGCAATTGCTGCCCTCGGGCATCAGCCCCGAGGGCATGGCCGCCATCCCGTCGCGCAACCTGCTGGTCACTGCGAACGAGGCCGACCTATCCGAGGATGGCGGCGCCCGTGCCCATGTGATGGTCTTCCAGGGCGGGGACGGTCCCGCGGCCTACCCCATGCTGACTTCGGAAGGCACGGATGAGCTGATTGGCTGGGGCGCGCTGTCCGGTCTTGCCGCCGGAGAAGCCGAGGGACAGCTTTACGCGATTACCGACAGTTTTTACGGCAACCAGCCGTCGATCCTGACCATCGACACGACGGAGACGCCGGCCCGCATCACCGCCAGGACCGTTGTCACCCGCAACGGCGATCCGGCGCAGAAGCTGGACCTTGAGGGCATCACCAGCGACGGCGAAGGCGGCTTCTGGCTGGCATCCGAAGGCCGCAGCGACCGCCTGATCCCGCACGCGATCTATCACGTCGATCGCGACGGAGAAATCACCGACGAGCTTGCCCTGCCTGCGGAGCTTCTGCAGGGCGAAACCCGCTTCGGGTTCGAAGGCATCGCGCGGCAGGGCAACCTGCTGTGGATGGCGGTCCAACGCGAATGGGGCTCTGATCCCGAAGGCCAGGTCAAGCTTCTGGCCTATGACACCGAAGCCGAGACCTGGGGCGCCGTCGCCTATCCGCTGGACGACGCGCCGCAGGGCTGGATGGGCCTTTCCGAGATCGCAATTCACGGTGATTGGGCCTGGCTGATCGAGCGTGACAACCAGATCGGAGAGGCGGCCGCGACCAAGAAGCTCTACCGTGTCGCGCTGTCCGACATGGCCCCGGTGGCGCTGGACTTGGACCTGCCCCTGGTGACCAAGGAGGAGGTCCGCGACCTGATCCCCGACCTGCGCGTCCTGAACGGTTACGTCCAAGACAAGGTCGAGGGCTTCGCCATCGACGCCGCCGGCACGGGCTGGCTGGTCAGCGACAACGACGGTGTCGACGACAGTTCGGGCGAGACGCTGTTCTGGTCCATCGGAACCATGTCCGAATGATACGTCCGGGGCCGGTGGTCATGTGCCACCGGCCTCCAGTTCCGACAGGCCCAGTTGCAGCGCCGCCGCCATGCTGGCCGCCAGCACGGCCTGCGGGCCGCCGTCGAAGTTGAACTCCTTGGCGACCGGCGCCTTGCCACGGCGACAGGCGCCGATGCAGACATAACCCGCAGGCTTGCCCTGGTCGTTGTCGGGCCCCGCGACACCGGTGATCGACAGCGCCACGTCCGCCTTCGGCGCGGCCTGCAACGCGCCGGCGGCCATCTGCCGCGCCACCTCGGGGTCATAGACCGTGCATTCGTCCACGACCTCCTGCGAGACGCCCAGGACCGATGTCTTCATCGTCGTGCCATAGGTCACGATGCTTCCTTCAAGGCTGGAGCCGCTGCCGGGCACGGCCGCAAGGCTGGCCGACAGAAGCCCGCCCGTGCAGGATTCCGCGGTGACCAGCCGCAAGTCGCGCTGACGCAACGAGTGTGACAGGTCCGAGGCCGCCGCCTGCAGGTCCACCGGAAAGTCCAACCTCGCCTCGTTCCGGACCAGCACCTGGGGCCGGAACAGATCCTCGTCGATCCGGTCCAGAACGGGAAAGCGTTCCGAGAGGGGGTTGTCGAAGCTGATCGGGTTCACCCGCTTGTGCCAGGTGGTGCGCAGCCGGTAGAGAACCGCCTGCATCACCTTGGCCGGCTGGCTGTCGGGGTCGATGTCCAGCGCATCGGCAATCCCGTCGACGTCCAGCCGGGGATTCCGCTCCAAGGCTTGTGACAGCGCAAAGACCATGATGTCCCATTCCAGATAGGTTGCGCCGATCTGTGCCTCGTCGCCGGCCCCGATCCCCAGCCCGTCGGTCGGCTTGGCGCGCCAGGTCTTTTCGGGCACCCCGGCGGCGCGGGCCATCCACGGGATCTCCCACGACTTCAACAGGCCCTGGACGGGGGCAAGGTCGCCCACGTCGCCGTGCAGCGTCCAGAACCCCGCCCCCAGTTCGGAATAGTTGTCGGTGCTGGCAACAATCCCGCTGTGGCGATGCGCCTGATCATAGAGCGTGACCATCCGCAGCCGGGCCCGCAGGTTGCCGCGACGCGTCCGGGCCGCAGGTTCATCCGATGACGCAAGATCCGGATCCAGCCCCGCCAGCGCAGCCACCATCGCCTCGAACTCGGCCGTCAGGTCGATATGGACATGCTCCAGCCCCAGCGCCTCGCAGGCCTCGACACCGCGCTCGGTCTCCTCAGGGTTCTGGTGGATGGGCATGGTATGGCCGATGACGCGCCACCCGGCCTCCTTGAACAAGGCGGCCGTCAGCGCCGAATCGACACCGCCAGACATGCCAAGCACAGCGGTGCCCACGCCGCCCTGCTGGCGATAGTCGCTCAGCTTGCCGACAAGCCGGCGGTGCACGTCCTCAAGCTGGTCCGCCGGCAGGAACAGACCCTGCTGGATCTGGCCTCGCAGCCGGGTGTCGAACCAAGGGTCCAGGCCACCCGCGGCCTGCTGGCGGGACAGGTTCATGATTTCGTCGTACGACATGGGTCCTCCGCGGCAGATATTGGCGCCCGGAACCGGGCCACGGTCGCAAATGTTCCCGGCCGCGCGTCGAGGAACCCGAACCCCCGCTTTCGGCGTTCACATGCGATCTTCATGGGAGAAACCGAGATGCTCACCTCTTCGATCAAGACCCTGATGGCTGGCGGCCGGGCCGTGACGGCCAGCGCGCTGCTGGCCACGACCGCGATGGCGCAGACGACCACGATCGACACGCCGCAGGGCAACACCGTCATCGTGCCGGACGACGCGCTCGAGGCGCAACCCTCGGTAGGCTATGTTCTCGAAAGCGACTACCCGCGGCTCGACAGCATTGAGAACAACACCGCAATCGCCGAGGCGCTGATCTCTCAAGGCTACAGCGACGTGGTCATCAGCCGCGAGGGGCCGATCCTGACGGTCACGGCGGTTCGCGGCGTGACGCCGATCGAGCTGGTCTACAGCACCGCCAACGGGCGGCTGGTTTCGGTGGATGGCGTCGAGACGCGGGCGGCGCCCGAAGGATCGTCGGCGAACGACCAGATGGGCATGGACGCCACAACGGAAGGCGGTGCGCCCGCTGCCGACGGCGCCGAGGATCCCGGCATGGACGACGGCGGCACGGGGACGGATGACGGCGGCATGGGCGACGACGGCTCGGGCGCGGACGGAGACACTGGCGGCGACGCCTCGGGGGCGGATGGCAGTGACGCTGACAGCGGCGATGACAGCGGGTCCGACAGCGCCGG
>JAYZBS010000107.1:0-25420 GCA_036338635.1 Pseudomonadota bacterium
GCGCGCACATTCCAGCCGCATTACTTCGAACGCAGGCGCACCAACGGCCAGTGGATCGCGGTAGAGGGCGCCCCGCTGAGCCAGGGGGGGTGGGTCACGGTCTATACCGACATCACCCGCATCAAGCAGCAAGAGGCGCTGCTGAGGGCCCGGTCGGATGCGCTGTCGGAACAGGTGCTGCTGAACGCCGAGAGCCTGGCCGCCGCGAACCGTGAACTGGCCGCCACCAATGCCGCCCTGCAGGAGGCGCAGCGCGTGCTGACGCAGACCGAGGCGCGCACCCGGCAGGTGACCGAGATGGTGCCCGCGCATATCGCCCATATGGACGCGCAGTTCAGGTACACCTTCTCGAACCGCCGCCTGCCGGTCATCTTTCCGGGGGCGGCGGACGACATCGTCGGGCTGACCGTCGAGGAGGCCCTGGGCGCCCCGACCTTTGCCACGCTGCTGCCGTGGATGAGCCGCGCCTTGGCGGGCGATCCGCAGGTGTTCGAGATCACGCATCCGACCTCTGGGCGGCGCATCCGCATCGCGCTGACCCCCGATCGGAACGGCAACGGCGTCTATATCCTGTCGACCGACGTCTCGGCCGAGGTGCAGGCCCGAGAGGCGCTGGCCCACGCTGCCAAGCGCAACCTGGCGGCACAGCTGACGTCGGGGATGGCGCATGATTTCGGAAACCTCCTGACGATCATCCTGGGCCTTCAGGCCCGGCTTGCGTCCCGCGAACTGGATGCCCCCGCGGCCGAGGACGTGCAGGCGACCTTGGCCGCCGCCCGCCGCGGCGCGGCGCTGCTCGACCGCCTGGCGCGCATCAGCGGCACCCGCGAACCCGCGCTCGAACCGACCGACCTGCCCGCGCTGATGGCCGATCTTGCGACGCTGGCGCGGCCGTCGCTGAGCGAGGGGACCGTGCTGGAACTTGCCGTCGACCTGGCGCCCGGCCCCTTGCTGCTGGATCCCGGCGCGCTGCAGGATTCGCTCTTGAACCTGATTCTGAATGCCGATGCGGCCACGTCGCCGCCTGGCCGCATCAGCCTGTCGGCCAGCCAGAGCGGCGACTGGCTGGAAATCGTCGTCAGCGACACGGGCCCCGGCTTTTCCGCCGAGGCCCTGTCGCGGGCAACCGAGCCGTTCTTCACCACCCGCAAGGGCCAGGGGTCGGGCCTGGGGCTGTCGATGGTCTATGACCAGACGAAGATGGTCGGCGGCACCTTGCGCCTGTCGAACGGCACCCGGGGCGCGCAGGTCACGTTGCGCCTGCCCTGGCGGCCCGTCACCCGGCGCATGGTGCTGCTGGTCGAGGACGACGACCTGATCCGCGCGCAGGTGCGCGACCAGCTGACGGGCCTTGGACATGCCGTGATCGAGGCCGCCAGCCTGGCCGAGGCCCGTGCCCTGGCCGACCTGCCGGGACTCGGGCTGATCCTTTCGGACATCCAGCTGGGCGATGGGCTCGGGCTGGACCTCAGCACGCCGCTGCCGGTCCTGCTGATGACATCTCTGCCGCCGGGGGCGCCGCTGCGGGACCGGGCGACCGCGCCTGTCCTGACGAAGCCGTTTACCGCTGCCCGGCTTGCGGCGGCATTGGCCGAGGCCACGGAGGAACGCCGATGACCGATGCGCCGCTGATCGCCATCCTGGACGACGAGCCCGAGATCAGGCGCCTGCTTTCGGGCGCCCTGGAGCAGGCCGGTTTTCGCACGCAGGCCTTCGCCAGAGCCACCGAGTTCGAGGCAGCGCTTCGCCGCATTACGCCTGACGCATGCCTGATCGACCTTGGCCTGCCGGATCGCGACGGTCTGGCGCTGGTGCACCGGATGGCCACCGAGTCGGGGGCCGCAATCATCATCATCTCGGGCCGCGCGCAGGTGCAGGACCGTGTCACGGGCCTTGAACTGGGCGCCGACGACTACATCATCAAGCCCTTCGAACCCGCCGAGGTGGTGGCCCGGATCCGCGCCCGTCTGCGCCGCCCTGCCGCAGGAACCGCCGCGCGCCCCCAGACCGTCCGCTTCGCCGGCTGGGTCGCCGATTTCAACAGGTACCTGCTGACAGGACCCGACGGGGCCGAGACTCCGCTGAGCCACGCCGAAGCCGAGGTCCTGCGGATGTTCACGGACAACCCCCGCCGCCTGATCACGCGCGCCCAGATGCTGGAAGCATTGGGAGGCGCGGCTGGCGAAAGTTTCGACCGCGCGATGGATGTCAGGATCTCTCGACTGCGCACGAAGTTGGGCGAGGACCCGAAGAACCCCCGCCTGATAAAGACGATCTATGGGGCAGGATACATCTTCCTGCCCGAGATCACCTGATCGCGGGAAACTGGTCGAGCCGTCGCGTCATCTTGCCCTGCGGGCGAGGGAAGCGAAAGCTGGCCCCCATCGAGGGGACCGGTTTTCGCGCGTGGCAGGCGCCACGCCTACCCTCCTTGACGTCGCCGCATGTCGCGGACGTCACGTTGTCCTGATCCTGCTTTGGTCAAAAGAATATCCTACAGGAGAGGCCGAGGGGGACCTGAAGTCCCCCTGCCTTCGACCGCCCGAAGCGGGGCAGGCAGTCACGCGTCGCAGTCCCATCCGCTGATGGCCTTGCTGTCCATGAACTCTTCCAGACCCATGATGCCACCCTCGCGCGCGCGTCCCGACATGCCGACGCCGCCAAAGGCCGAACCCGCCCCACGCGAGACGCCGTTCATCTCGACCATTCCCGACCTCAGCTGTCGCGCCACGCGGTTGCGCCGCGCCCCGTCCTGCGACTGGACGTAGTTGGTCAAGCCATAGGGCGTGTCGTTCGCGATGCGGACAGCCTCATCCTCCTCGTCGAAAGGAATGATCGAGAGGACGGGGCCGAAGATTTCCTGCTGGGCGATGGTCATGTCGTTGGTGACGTCCGCGAAGACCGTCGGGCGCACGAAATATCCGCGGTTCACGCCCTCAGGCAGGCCGGGACCCCCGGCGACGAGGCGTGCGCCCTCGTCGATGCCGGCTTGGATCAGGTCCTGGATCTTGTCCCATTGCTGCTTGCTGACGACGGGACCGATATGCCGGCCCGGCTGGTGGGCGCTGGCGACGGCCGTCTCGTTGGCAACGCGGGCGGCGGTCTCGACGGCGGCGTCATAGGCGGACCGCTCGACTAGCATGCGGGTCGGGGCGTTGCAGGACTGGCCGCTGTTGTAGAAGCAGTGCCGGGCGCCCCTCGCGACCGCCTTTTCGTCCGCGTCTGCAAAGACCAGGTTCGCGCCCTTGCCGCCCAGTTCCAGCGCCACTTTCTTCAGGCTGTCAGCGGCAGCCTTGCTGATCGCGATGCCGGCGCGGGTCGAGCCTGTGAAGCTGATCATCTGCACATCGGGATGGACCGACAGCTGCGTGCCCACGCCCTGCCCATCGCCGTTGACCAGGTTGAAGACGCCGGCGGGCACGCCTGCCTCGTGCAGGATCTCGGCGAACAGCATCGACGACAGCGGTGCAATCTCGGACGGCTTCAGCACGCAGGTATTGCCGGCCAGGATCGCGGGGATCACCTTCAGCGTCACTTGGTTCATCGGCCAGTTCCAGGGCGTAATCAGCCCCACGACGCCGATCGGTTCCCACGCGACCATGCTGGTCGGTGCGTGATCGCCAAGCGGGCGGATGAACTGGAAGTTTCTGAACGCCGTGATGAAGTTGCGGATGTGAGAGCTGCCGCTGCCGGCCTGATCCTCGACCGCCATGTCCTGGGGGGCGCCCATTTCGTGGCTGATCGCCCAGCCCATGTCAGCGGCGCGGGCCTCATAGACCTTCAGGATCCGCTCGACCACCGCCAGCCGTTCGGCCGGGGGAGTCGCAGCCCAGGCCGGGAAGGCCCGCTTGGCTGCCGCGACCGCGCGGTCGGTGTCGGACTGCTGCCCCAGGGAGATCACCGCCACCGGCTCCTCGGTCGAGGGGTCAATCACCTCGAGATCGCGGGTTGCGGAGGGCGCCACCCAGGCCCCGTCGATGTAGAATTCGCGCTTGTCCAGCAAATCGGCCATCCTGTCCTCCTGTGCATCTGCCGGGCAAAGCCTGTCATTGCCGCAGGCCCACCGCAAGCCCGCAGCGGCATGCGCGTTCTGACCGCTGGCAATCCGCGCCGCCCGACCTATGTTGAGCCCGACTGAATCAAACGGAAAGGTCAGCCCATGTCCCTGCGCATCAATGACATCGCCCCGGACTTCACCGCCAATTCGACCGAGGGCGAGATCCGGTTCCACGACTGGCTTGGCGACAGCTATGCCATCGTCTTCAGCCACCCGCGCGATTTCACCCCGGTCTGCACGACCGAGTTCGGCGCCGTCGCCCAGCTTGCCCCTGAGTTCGAGAAGCGAAACACCAAGGTCCTGGGGGTCTCGGTGGACAGCGTGGACGATCACCGGAAGTGGAAGAACGACATCGCGCAGGTCGCGGGGGCCCCGGCCAATTTCGCCATCATCGACGACGGCGACCTGACGGTGGCGAAGGCCTATGACATGCTGCCGGCCGATTACTACCTGCCGTCCGAAGGCCGCACTCCGGCCCATTCGGCGACGGTGCGCACCGTCTTCATCATCGGCCCGGACAAGAAGGTGCGCCTGACGATGACCTACCCCATGTCCGTCGGCCGCAACTTCGCCGAGATCCTGAGGGCGCTGGATGCGGTGCGCAAGACCGATGGCGTGCCGCTGGCGACGCCGGCCAACTGGGTACCGGGACAGGACGTCATCGTGGCGCTGTCGCTGGACGACCAGGCGGCCGAATCCAAGTATGGCCCGCTGGACATCAAGCTGCCCTACCTGCGCTACGCGAAGGATCCCGCTTAAGCGCGGCCCGCGCCGGGCCAGCCGTAGCGTTCCAGCAGCGCGGCAACGGCCCGGTCGTTGCCGTTTCCTTGCCGGTTTCCGGCGCGCAGGTTCACAGCTTGGCTGCCCTCCCATTCAAGGATGCGGGCGCGGCCGCCGATCTTGCGGGGCTGCGATCCCGCCAGACGGTGCATCCAGTAGAGCCAGATGTCATCGGCCCCCGGCGCCAGTGTCTCGAAAAGATCGGGGCGGGTGACGTCGGGGTGGAACACGTCCGGCGCGTAGATGACGCCTGAAACGCCTGTCGGAAAGACCAGCGGCCCCTGTTCGGGCAAGCGAAGGTTGTGACGCCATGCCTCGTAGGGTGCGGGACCACCAGCCTCGGTCAATCCCACCCGATGCGCCCGAAGCGCCGCGACCTTGGCACCCTGATGCGCGGCCAAGACCAGCTGCTCCAGCCAGTCGGCCGGGTAATGGACGTCGTCATCCGCCGTCACAAGATGGGCGTGCGGGTGGTTCAGCAGCGACGGCACGATCTTCTTGAAGGATTGCCAGTCCTGGCAGGTCTCGACCTGCAGCCCAGGCAGGTTGCACACCTCTGGCGGCAGATGGGCGTCGTCGCCCTCGGCCAGCCACAGGATCACGCGGTCGGGCTGGACCGTCTGACGCATCAGCGACCGCAATGTCGGCGCCAAAGTCGCAAATCGTGGCGGATAGCTGGTCAGCGAGACGATCAGTTCGGACGGCAGGCCGTGCGGCTGGCCGGGTCCATCGGGACGGCAGGCGATCTCGGCCAGCGCCCGCACGGTGCGGCGCCGCTGCTTGAACCGCCGAAGGGCAGCGCCGATCACGGGCGTTCCCATGCCTGGCGCAGCCAGCCGATGTCGCCGATGCGGCGATACCACTTGTGCCCGCGTCCGGCGAACACGTCCTCCATCTTGGGCGCACCGGCGAAAAGGACGATCTTCGCCCCATCGGGCAAGCTTGGATCGCGCAGATAGGATCGCAGGTTGCGCGGGACGCAGTGATTTTTGAAGCTGACGCACCAGCCTTCCGGCCAATAGTTCAGATGCCCATGCGCGGCCAGCTGCGCCGTTTGAAACTGCTGGCTGATCTCATAGCCCCGCGTCGCCGCCGCCGGATCACGCACGAAGGTGTCGAGGATATAACCGTGCTGCCCCACTTCGAACCGAAAAACGCTGGAATTGCCGACGCTGTGCAAGAAACGGTCGCGGGCCGGATTGATCCGCCGCAGGGGCTTGGCGCGAAACAGGTCGTCGTCACGGATAATGCGAAAGCTGCCTGGCAGGGCGAAGAAGGGCTCAAGGTCGTCGACGACGACCAGATCAAGGTCCAGAAACAGTGCCGTTCCCGACAGGCCGCCCAGATCGCGCCGGAACAGCGCCAGCTTGCGCCAACGTGTGTCGGAATGCCCTGCCGGCAGGCCGAGTTCGGGCAGCGGCATGGCTTCGACCCCGGCCTCCAGGCCGGCCGCGTCATCGGTGAAGCAGACGAAGCGGTGCGGGCGGGCAAGGTGACGGCGCACCTGCGCGGCCAGCCGGTTCACGTCAGTGCTGGAATACAGCGTGCCCCACTTCATCGTCAGGATCAGCACCGGTTGGGTCATCGTCACATCCCGGCGGCTCATGCCGCCTGCCTCAGGATTTCGTCGCGCCGGCCGGCCTGCGGGACGGCTCCGCCGACGCCATCGGCCGGCGTTCGGCGGTCCACAGGGTATTTCCCCTTTCCGGTCGCGGCATGATCGGTCTGGGGAAGGCGCCGGCCCACAAAAGCGTTCGGCATTCCCTCACGAAACGGTCTGGCACGACCCACCGGGCCGGGCGCCGATCCGATGGTGCAATTGAATTCGCGGCGCGTTGCAGTCCGGCAGGCATGGCGGTCCTCACAGCGTCGTCCGATGACCGGCACGCAACAGCTCGGAGGGACGAGGCGACTTGCCCGTGCCAAGGCAGGATTGGCGCGAGATCCGGTGTCAAGATCGTCACCGATCCATAACCTCGCCAACTCACGCATCAACGTTCCTGCTTTTCGGTAATGGGGTGCATGGCCGGTAGGGCCGGCCATGCGGCACGGCTCAGTTCTCGGCCGTCTCTTCCTTCTTCTCGGCGATTTCCTCGCCGGTCTCCTGGTCGACCATCTTCATGCCCAGACGGACCTTGCCGCGGTCGTCGAAGCCCAGAAGCTTGACCTTGACCTCCTGGCCCTCCTTCAGGATCTCATTCGGATGACCCAGGCGGCGGTTGGCGATCTGGGACACGTGCACCAGGCCGTCGCGCTTGCCGAAGAAGTTCACGAAGGCGCCGAAATCGACCAGCTTCACCACCTTGCCGGTGTAGATCTGGCCTTCCTCGGGCTCGGCCACGATCGAATAGATCATGTCATAGGCCTTCTTGATCGAATCGGCATTGGCCGAGGCGATCTTGATGACGCCGTCGTCGTTGATGTCGACCTTGGCGCCCGAGACCTCGACGATCTCGCGGATGACCTTGCCGCCCGAGCCGATCACTTCGCGGATCTTGTCGGTCGGGATCTGCATCGTCTCGATGCGCGGGGCGTGGGCGCTGAACTCGCGGCGACCTTCGGTCAGGGCATTGGACATCTCGGACAGGATGTGCATCCGGCCGTCCTTGGCCTGCGCCAGGGCCTGCTCCATGATCGCGGGCGTGATGCCCTGGACCTTGATATCCATCTGCAGCGACGTGATCCCGTTCTCGGTCCCCGCAACCTTGAAGTCCATGTCGCCCAGGTGATCCTCATCGCCCAGGATGTCGGTCAGCACCGCGAAGCGGCCGTCGTCTTCCAGGATCAGACCCATCGCGACACCAGCGACCGGCGCCTTCAGCGGAACGCCCGCGTCCATCATCGACAGCGAACCGCCGCAGACCGAGGCCATCGAGGACGAGCCGTTCGATTCGGTGATCTCGGACACGACGCGGATGGTATAGGGGAAGTCCGTCGGCGCCGGCAGAACCGCCTGCAGCGCACGCCATGCCAGCTTGCCGTGACCAATCTCGCGACGACCGGGCGAACCCACGCGGCCAACCTCGCCAACCGAATAGGGGGGGAAGTTGTAGTGCAGGAGGAAGTTCGAACGGCTGTTGCCGTGCAGCGCGTCGATGATCTGTTCGTCGTCGCCGGTGCCAAGCGTGGTGACGACCAGCGCCTGGGTCTCGCCGCGCGTGAACAGGGCCGAGCCGTGGGTGCGGGGCAGGATGCCGACCTCGCTGACGATCGGGCGGACGGTCCTGGTGTCGCGGCCGTCGATGCGGGCGCCGCCGCCGATGATGTCACCGCGCAGGATGCCCGATTCCAGCTTCTTCAGCGCCGAGCCCAGGTTCGGATCGGCCAGTTCGTCTTCGGACAGGCCCTCCTTGACCTTGGCCTTGGCCGCCTGGATGGCGTCCTGGCGGTCGGACTTGTCGCGGATCGCATAGGCGGCGCGCATGTCGGCCTCACCCAGGTCCTTCACGCGGGCATAGAGCGCGCTGTAGTCCGGCGACTGGAAGTCGAAAGGCTCTTTCGCGGCGGATTCGGCCAGGTCGATGATCAGGTCGATCACCGGCTTGATCGCGTCATGGCCGAACTTCACGGCGCCCAGCATTTCATCTTCGGTCAGCTCGTAGGCTTCCGATTCGACCATCATCACGGCGTCGGCGGTGCCGGCCACGACCAGGTCAAGGCGCTGATCGGGGTTCGAACGCAGTTGGTCCATGTCCTGAACCTCGGGGTTCAGCACGTATTCGCCGTTCGAGAAGCCGACGCGCGCACCGGCGATCGGGCCCATGAAGGGCACGCCGCTGATCGTCAGCGCGGCGCTGGCGGCGATCATGGCGACGATGTCCGGGTCGTTGACCAGGTCGTGCGACAGCACGGTGCACATGACCAGCACTTCATGCTTGAAGCCGGGCGCGAACAGCGGGCGGATCGGACGGTCGATCAGGCGGGCGGTCAGCGTCTCTTTCTCGGAAGGACGCGCCTCGCGCTTGAAGAAGCCGCCCGGCACCTTGCCGGCGGCATAGTATTTCTCCTGATAGTGCACCGTCAGCGGGAAGAAGTCCTGACCGGGCTTCGGTTCCTTGGCGAAGGTGACGTTGGCCATGACGCTGGTCTCGCCCAGGGTGGCGATGACGCTGCCGTCGGCCTGGCGGGCAACCTTGCCCGTCTCCAGCGTGAGCGTTTCCTGGCCCCACTGGATCGATTTCTTCACTACATCAAACATCTGGTTTCCTCAAAGGGTGAACCGGCCCTCCGGCTCTCCCATGTCATATGGCGGCCCCATTGCCGCCGCCCCTATCCTTTGCATGTGCCCCGGGGCCGGACCTCACGTCGCAGATGGACGGGGCTTACAGGAAATCAAGGGTTTTGGGAAGTGCGCTGCGTCATCCCCCCGAATCGGAAAACGCCCGCGGCGGGGCCGCGGGCGTTTCCTGTCCTGTCGCGAAAGGCCATGGCCTCAGCGGCGAATGCCCAGCCTGCCGATCAGCGAGGCATAACGAGCATGGTCCTTGGCTTTCAGGTAGTCCAGCAGCTTGCGGCGCTGCGCGACCAGCTTGAGAAGACCACGACGCGAGTGGTTGTCCTTCTTGTGCGACTTGAAGTGCTCGGTCAGGGTGGTGATACGCGAGGTCAGGATCGCAACCTGCACCTCGGGCGAACCAGTATCGCCTTCCTTGGTGCCGAATTCCTTGATGACGCGGGCTTTTTCTTCAACAGTAATCGACATCGTGATCTCCTTTCGGATTGGGTGATGGCGCAGGCCGGGATGTCGTCCAGCACAGGCCCGGAAATGCCGCAGGACCCGGTGGTCCGGCGGATGGGCGCCCATAGCCGAATGGCGGGCGAAAGAAAAGCCCCCTCAGGCGTTCACAGCCACCAGGCGCACGTCCTCGACCCGCAGGCCGCCGTGGGTCAGCAGGCGTCCGACGGGGCTGCCGTTCAGTTCCAGCAGGAAGGTGCCGTCATGGTCCGCACGCAGCGCCAGCTGGGCGTCCTGTGCGACCCCGGCATCGACATGCAGCACCAGACGGTCCTGCGTCGCGTCAAAATCGGCGATGACGGGAAAACCCTCCGTCGACGGCCGCAACTCGAACGTGTCCGCGCCGTCGTTACCCGAGGCAAAATCATGCGCGCCCGGCATCAGCGTGTCGTCGCCCTCGCCACCGTTCATCCAGACAGTCTCGGACCCGTCGTGGCCGATCAGGATGTCGTTGCCCCGTCCGCCATCCAGATCGTCCGTGCCGCCGGTCGAGACCAGAAGATCGTCGCCGTCATGTCCCGCCAGGATATCGTCGCCAGCACCGCCATAGAGCGTGTCGTCACCCTCGCCGCCCATCAGGGTATCGTCGCCGTCGTCGCCGAACAGCAGATCGGCGCCGCCCTGCCCGGCAAGAAGATCGTCGCCAGAGCCGCCATAGAGGATGTCGTCGCCGCCCTCGCCATAAGCCGCATCACCCTGGAGCCAGTCGTTCCCCGCGCCGCCCACCAGGGTATCGTCGCCCAGCAGTCCCGCAAGATTGTCGTCGCCGTCGCCGCCGGTGATCTCCTGGCCCACGGGGACCGCCGGCCGACCGGTTACGTCGCCGCCACCTTCGGGAATGTCTTGCGCAGGCTCAGCGGGAAGCGCCGGCTCTGCCGGGGGTTCGGGGCCGGCGACGGGAGGCGCGGGCGCTTCATCGGGCGGGAGAGGCTCTTCCTCGGGGGGTAGCGGATCCTCGCCCTCGGGGAGCGGCAGAATCATCGCGCCGTCGCCAGGGGCGGCCTCGCCCTCTCCTGCGACATCGCCATCAGCGTCGGGAACTTCATCGTCACTGTCATCGCGGCCCGCGCTCAGGCCACCGACATCGACCATCAGCCCCGCCACCAGCACACCAAGAAGACCGCCCAGAATCAGCATCGTCCCGCACCCCGCCACCCATCGGCCCTGTCGCCGGCAGAGCTTTAGGTTACCGCAGCGACACGTCACCGCGAACCGAAATCTTAAGTCTGCGTTAATATTGTCAAGACATGAAAAAACCCGCCGGAACAGGCGGGTCGTTTCGTCTTTCGTGATCTTCCGGTGTCCCGGCCAATCCGATGCCGTTCAGCCTTGACGGGCCTTGAAGCGGCGGTTGGTCTTGTTGATCACGTAGATGCGGCCCTTGCGGCGCACGACCTGGCAGTCGCGGTGCCGGCTCTTGAGCGAGCGGAGCGAGTTGCGAACCTTCATCGGTCTTCTCCATCGTCGCGGCGCTGCGCTGCCGCCAGGAAAAACGAATGCCCCCGACACTGGCCGGGGGCGGCGAAAGAATGGTGGGCGGTACTGGGATCGAACCAGTGGCCACTACGATGTCAACGTAGTGCTCTACCGCTGAGCTAACCGCCCTCCCCTCGTGATTCCGTCGCGATTTCTTGTGAAAACCGTTCCGTCACCCCGTGGTTCGCGTTCCTATAACGGGGGTGTCCGGGGGATTCAAGACCTATCGGCAGGCTATTTTTCGGGTTTATATGGGCAGTGCCCCCGCATGCCGAGGTCTGAACTTGTCCCAGCCCGACCTGCCCTATGTCCTGACCCGTCCCGACAACTGGCAAAGCGGGGTGATCTTCGCGTCGCCTCATTCCGGTTGCGAATATCCCGACTGGTTCCTGGCCGAAACCGCCCTGCCGATCCCCGTGCTGCGATCGTCCGAGGATGCGTTCATCGACCGCCTGATCGCCCCCGCCGTGGCCAGCGGCGCGGTCACGCTGGCCTCGCGGGTGCCGCGCTGCATTGTCGACCTGAACCGCGGCACTGACGAAATCGACCCCCTGGTCGTCCGCGGCGTGCCGCGCCACCCGCTGAACCAGCGCACCCTGGCCGGTCTGGGGGTGATTCCCCGCGTCGTGTCGCAGGGCCGGGTGATCCACGACCGGCCGATGGAGCGGGCCGCGGCCGAACGGCGGATCGAGATGTGCTGGCGGCCCTATCACCAGGCGCTGTCCGGCCTGATCGCCGAAGCCCGCGCCCGATTCGGCCAGGCGATCCTGATCGACATGCACTCGATGCCGCATGATGCGCTGTCGCATCTGCAGGGCACGCCGCCCGACATGGTTCTGGGCAACCGCCACGGGCTGTCCGCAGCAGCCCGCATCTCGGACGCGGTCTGTGCAGCCGTCGAGGGCGAGGGATGGCGCATCCGGCGGAATTCTCCATTCTCAGGCGCCTATATCTGCGCGGCCTATGGGCGACCAGCGCAGAACGTTCATGTCGTCCAGCTCGAAATCGACCGCTCGCTCTACATGGACGAGGCCAGCATCACGATGCGCCCGGACTTCTCGAAGTTTGCCGACCGCATGGCGCGGGTCGTCGCGCGGCTTGCCAGGCTGGACATCGACCGGTCAAGCGAACGTATCGCGGCGGAATGACCACTTTCCACGGTGCCAAGCTGCTGCTGACGCGGGGCGACATGATGCTGGTCTATCTGCGCGACGATCGGCCGGACCTTCCGTTTCCGGCGCATTGGGACCTGCCCGGCGGCGGCCGCGAAGGCCACGAATCGCCCATTGACTGCGCCCGCCGCGAACTGGCCGAGGAATTCGGGCTGGACCTGCCGGCCTCTCGGCTGTCCGGCCGGACTTTCCCGTCCCAAGCGGCGCCGAGTATGGTCTCGTGGCTGTTTCGGGGGACGCTGAGCAATCATGACATCGAAGCTATCCGCTTCGGTGACGAAGGGCAGGAATGGAGGATGATGCCGGTCGGCGACTATCTGCGCCACCCGCGCGCGATCCCGCATTTCTGCCGGTGGATCCGGGCGCTGGACTAGATGATCCGCGCGACGCCCTGCACGAGGGGTCGCAGGCTGTCGCCCTTGACCGCCCAGCTTGTCGCGAAGGCGAAGGACGCCAGCGTCTCCAGCCAGAAGACCGGACGCAGCGCGGCCAGGCGCGCATCCAGCCCCGTGACCCCCAGGATTCCGATGGCGGCGATGCTGCCAAGGATCAGCCAGCCGCAGATGCGATAGATGCGGTTCGAGGCGCGCTTCTCGATCCCGTCCACCGTGCCCTTGACGAACAGCTTCAGGCAGAAGACGGCCAAAGCTCCGAAGAAGATTCCCGCCGCGACGAAATGCACCGTGGCCGACAGCGCCGGTCCCAGCAGGCACTGCAGCGCAGTGCAGGCCCCAAGGGGGCCGGTCGTCGGCAGCAGGGCGACCAGCGCGATAGCGACGGCCGCGGTCCGCGCCATCCGGCGGTCGGTGATCCATTCGCCGGCATCGGGACGAAACCCCTCATAGCTCCACAGGAAGACCGCCTGCGCGATCAGCGTGCCGACGAAGATTTCTCGCATCGGGGAATAGTAATAGGACGAGATGCTGGTCCGCAGGCCGCCCGGCTCGAACGCCGAGGCGACCAGCAGCGCGACAGGCAGGAAGAACCCCAGCGCCCCGATTGCCCGCCGCACCGCCAGGAAGGACAGGACAAGTTCGTTTGCCGCCTTCTGGCCCGCGCCCTGCATCCCGACCTCCGTCATGTCAGCTGCAGGATGGCTGCGGAAGGGGCGCGGGTCAATGCGCGCGGATCTCGGTCAGGATGGCCTCGGCCGCGGCGCGCGGATCATCGGCCTGCCAGACCGGGCGGCCCACGACAATGTGGTCGGCGCCGGCCGCGATGGCGCTGGCGGGGGTTTCCACCCGTTTCTGGTCGCCAAGCGCCGCGCCCGCCGGCCGCACGCCCGGCGTCACGATCAGCCGCGACCCCGGCAAGGCCCGGATCGCCTGCGCCTCGCGCGGGGAACAGATGATGCCGTCAGCACCCGCCTCGAAGGCGCGGGCGGCGCGCTCGACGGTGATGGCGTGCACGTCGCCCGCCTGCATCAGCCCCGCGTCGAGGTCGGCCCGTTCAAGCGAGGTCAGGACCGTCACGCCCAGGATCTTGAGGTTCGACCCCGCAGCGCCTTCCTTGGCGGCCCGCACCACATGCGGATCGCCATGGACCGTCAGGAAGTCCAGATCGAACTGCGCCAGTCCGCGCACCGCCGCCTCGATCGTGGCGCCGATGTCGAACAGCTTCATGTCCAAAAAGACGCGCTTGCCGTGGTCCTGCTTCAGTTCGTTCGCCAGGGCCAGGCCGCCGCCGGTCAGCATGCCCAGCCCGATCTTGTAGAAGCCGACCGCATCGCCCAGCCTGTCCGCCAGGTCCAGCCCCGCCAGCGCGTTCGGCACATCCAGCGCCACGATCAGCCGGTCATCCATCGCCATTCCCTTTTGCCGCGAAATCGATGCCTTATGACACAGCCGCAAGACGCTTGAAAGCGTCCGGAAAACACCCAAATCTGCTTCATCAGACCCGGACCGGGGCGTGCCGCAAGACGGGCGCTGGCGACTCGGGGGCTTAACCAAGGAGAGATGCCGATGAACATGGACAAGTTCACGGAACGGTCGCGCGGTTTCCTGCAGGCCGCCCAGACCATCGCGATCCGCGAAAACCAGCAGCGCGTGATGCCCGAGCATCTGCTGAAGGCGCTGATGGATGACGACCAGGGCCTGGCCGCGAACCTGATCACCAGGTCGGGCGGCGATGCCCGGCGCGTGAAGGACGCCGCCGACCAGGCCGTGGCCAAGCAACCCAAGGTGACCGGCGGCAGCGGGCAGGTCTATGTCGACCCCTCGCTGGTGCGCGTCCTGGACGAGGCCGAGAGCGTCGCCAAGAAGGCCGGCGACAGCTTCGTGCCGGCCGAACGCGTGCTGATGGCTCTGGCCATGGTGAACACCCAGGCCCGTGACGCGCTGACGGCGGGTGGCGTGAACGCTCAGGCGCTGAACAGCGCGATCAGCGACATCCGCAGGGGCCGCACCGCCGATTCAGCCAGTGCCGAGGACAGCTACGAGGCGCTGGAGAAATACGCCCGCGACCTGACCGCGGCCGCCCGCGACGGCAAGATCGACCCGATCATCGGCCGCGACGAGGAGATCCGCCGCGCCATGCAGGTCCTGTCGCGCCGCACGAAGAACAATCCCGTGCTGATCGGCGAACCCGGCGTCGGCAAGACTGCCATCGCCGAGGGGCTGGCGCTGCGAATCATCGACGGCGACGTGCCTGAATCCCTGCGCGACAAGCGCCTGATGGCGCTGGACATGGGCGCTTTGATCGCCGGCGCGAAATACCGCGGCGAATTCGAAGAGCGGCTGAAAGCCATCCTGAAGGAGATCGAGACCGCCGCGGGCGAAATCGTCCTCTTCATCGACGAACTGCACACGCTGGTCGGCGCCGGAAAGACCGATGGCGCCATGGACGCCGCCAACCTGATCAAGCCGGCCCTGGCGCGGGGCGAGCTGCACTGCGTCGGCGCCACGACCCTGGACGAGTACCGCAAGTATATCGAAAAGGATGCGGCCCTGGCACGGCGTTTCCAGCCGGTCATGGTCGAGGAACCGACGGTCGAGGACACGATCAGCATCCTGCGCGGCATCAAGGAGAAGTACGAGCTGCATCACGGCGTTCGCATCAGCGACGCGGCGCTGGTGGCGGCGGCGCAGCTGTCGAACCGCTACATCACCGACCGCTTCCTGCCCGACAAGGCCATCGACCTGGTCGACGAGGCCGCGTCCCGCCTGCGCATGGAGGTCGACAGCAAGCCGGAAGAGCTTGACCAGCTGGACCGCCAAATCCTGCAGCTGCAGATCGAAGCCGAGGCGCTGAAGAAGGAAGACGACGCGGCCTCGAAGGATCGGCTGGAGCGGCTTGAAAAGGACCTGTCCAATCTGCAGGAACGCAGCGCCGAGATGACCGCGCGCTGGCAGGCCGAGCGTGACAAGCTGGAAGGGTCCCGCAACCTCAAGGAACAGCTGGACCGCGCGCGGGCCGAGCTGGACCAGGCCAAGCGCGAGGGCAACCTGGGTCGCGCAGGTGAGCTATCCTACGGCATCATCCCGCAGCTTGAAAAGAAGCTGGCCGAGGCCGACGGCTCGGACGGCGACGGGCTGATGGTCGAGGAAGCCGTCCGCCCCGAGCAGATCGCCGAGGTGGTCGAACGCTGGACCGGCATCCCCACCGCTAAGATGCTGGAGGGCGAGCGTGACAAGCTTCTGAAGATGGAGGAGCAGATCGGCAAACGCGTCATCGGTCAGGCCGAGGCCGTGACCGCCGTCAGCAACGCCGTCCGCCGCGCCCGCGCCGGCCTGAACGACGAGAACCGGCCCCTTGGCTCGTTCCTGTTCCTTGGGCCCACCGGCGTCGGCAAGACCGAGCTGACCAAGGCGCTGGCCGAATACATGTTCGATGATGACAGCGCGATGGTCCGCATCGACATGTCCGAGTTCATGGAAAAGCACTCCGTGGCCCGGCTGATCGGCGCCCCTCCGGGCTATGTCGGCTATGACGAGGGCGGTGTCCTGACCGAGGCCGTGCGGCGGCGTCCCTATCAGGTGATCCTGTTCGACGAGGTCGAAAAGGCGCATCCGGATGTCTTCAACGTGCTGCTGCAGGTGCTGGACGACGGCGTGCTGACCGATGGCCAGGGCCGGACGGTCGACTTCAAGCAGACGCTGATCATTCTGACCTCGAATCTGGGGTCGCAGGCCCTGTCGACGCTGCCCGAGACTGCGGATGCCACGGATGCGCGCCATCAGGTGATGGAGGCGGTGCGGGCGCATTTCCGCCCCGAATTCCTGAACCGGCTGGACGAGATCATCATCTTCCGCCGCCTGTCGCGCGCGAACATGGACGGGATCGTCAAGGTGCAGCTGGCCCGGCTGGAGCGTCGTCTGGCACAGCGCAAGATCGCGCTGGAACTGGACGACGATGCCCGGAAGTGGCTGGCCGATCAGGGCTATGACCCGGTCTTCGGGGCGCGGCCCCTCAAGCGGGTGATCCAGCGCGCCCTTCAGGACCCGCTGGCGGAACTGCTGCTGTCGGGCGAGGTGCTGGACGGATCGACCGTCCATGTCGGCGCGGGGCCTGACGGGCTGATCGTCGGCAACCGCATCGGCCGCCCCGGCCCAAGGTTGGGCGCGGTGGGCGAAGGGCCGCGACCGGATATCTCGATACATTGACGCGAAGGGCCCCGGAGCGATCCGGGGCCTTTTCGCAGCCCTCAGAACGCGTGGCCGACGCCCACCGACAGCTGCGTCATCGAAAACCCGATGCCGGCGTTCCCGCCGGCGCGGCCCAAATCATCGCCGCTTGAGATCGACGAATAGCGGGTGTCGCCGCGATAGTCCTTATGGTGGATGTGACGCGCCTGGATAAATGCGGTGGTGCGATCGTTCAGCCGATAGTCGACCCGCGCCGCCAGGTCCAAAAACGAGATCGTGTTATGGCTGCGATCAAAGCGCAGATCGCGCAGCCAGTGGCGGTCGGTCTCGCGCGGATCAATTGCAACGCCGCCCCTGACGCGCCCGCTGACGGTCCAGGAGCCGAATTGGCGGTCGGCCTCGACCCCGGCGAACAGGCTGAGCTGCTGCTGGCGGTAGGTAACAACCGTCGGCCCGTCGGGCAGATCCGCGCTGTAGTCACGGAACCCGTCGAAGGAGTAGACAAGGCTGCCACCCTGCGCATCCCATTCGACATCGGTGTAGCGCAGGCCGCCATGCAGGTTCACCGTCGTCCCCGCCGGGCCGTGGAGGTCGCGCCCTACCGCAAGGTCGGCATCGACATAATGGTTCAGCCGCGTATCCGGATGCAGCGACCGGTGCGTCCAGTCGGCGCGGTCCGGTGCCAGCCAGTCCAAATCGGACATGTAGGCGCCGTCACCGATGGCGCTCGACAGGCTGCCGGTCAGCAACCAGTCGGACGGCAGGTCGCGGCGGATCTGGACGGTGGCCATGGGAACCTCGGCCGACCAGGTCAGGTGGCTGATCATGTCGCCGCCGTCGAAGAAGCGCTCGTCAGCCTTGATCCGGCCATAACCTAGGGACAGGCTGACGCTGCGCGCATCCTGCGCGGCGGCGGGCTGCGCAAGGGTGCAGATCACGACGGTGCAGAGGATCAGGCGGGCGGCAGACAGCATGAACAGTTCTTCCGGAGGGGGCATCGTGAGATATATATGCACATTTCTGCAAATCTGGACCCCGTCAACCGACTTCGCCTGATCGCCGCGTCACTTCTTGTCGTTCCGCCGTCGAGGCGCCATCGTGGCGCCACACATGGGAGGGAATGATGCTGCCACCGATCCTGCAGAACCTGCGCATCCCTGTCGTCGCCTCGCCGATGTTCATCGTCTCGGGGCCGGATCTGGTCATTGCGCAATGCAAGTCGGGCATCGTCGGCAGCTTTCCGGCGCTGAACGCGCGCGAGAAGGATGGTGAGCCGCCGCTTCTGGACGTCTGGCTGACCCGCATCACCGAGGAGCTGGACCGCCACAACCAGACCAATCCTGACCGCCCGGCGGCGCCCTTCGCCGTGAATCAGATCGTCCACCGCAGCAACGCCCGGCTAGAGCGCGACATCGAGATCTGCCACCGCCACAAGGTGCCGATCTGGATCACCTCTCTGGGGGCGCGGGTCGAGGTGAACGACGCCGCCCATGACTGCGGCGGCATCGCCCTGCATGACGTGATCAACAACACCTTTGCCCACAAGGCCGTAGATAAGGGCGCTGACGGGCTGATCGCGGTGGCAGCCGGTGCCGGGGGCCACGCCGGCCCGCAATCGCCCTTCGCCCTGGTGCAGGAGATCCGGGATTGGTTCGACGGCCCGCTGCTGCTGTCGGGCGCCATCGCCACCGGGCGCGCGGTGCTGGCGGCGCAGGTGATGGGGGCGGACCTGGCCTATATCGGCAGTCCCTTCATCGCCACCGAGGAGGCGAATGCCGATGCCGCCTACAAGCAGATGATCGTCGATTCGGGCGCGATGGACATCGTCACATCGTCGCTGTTCACGGGCGTGTCGGGCAACTATCTGGCGCCATCGATCCGCAATGCCGGGATGGACCCCGCCAACCTGGCCGAGGCCGATGCATCCTCGATGAACTTCGGCAGCGGATCGTCCAAGGCCAAGGCCTGGAGCCAGATCTGGGGCGCGGGCCAGGGCATCGGTGCGGTGCGCGGGATCGAGCCTGCGGCCGACAGGATCGACCGGCTGGCGGAGGAATACCTGGCCGCGAAAGAGGCCGTTTCACGCCTGTGACCTTTGCGGATCCGGCCGGGCGTACCCATATAGGGGCCGAACGGCACCACATCCGTGGAGGAACACTTGGCCTACGAGAAAACACAGGACGCGATCGACCGGCTGACGCCGGAGCAGTATCGCGTGACGCAAGAGAACGGCACCGAACGCGCCTTCACCGGCGAATACGACCATCACTTCGAGCCCGGCATCTATGTCGACATCGTCTCGGGCGAGCCGCTGTTCGTCAGCAGCAAGAAATACAATTCCGGCTGCGGCTGGCCGGCTTTCACCAAGCCGGTGGACGACATGGTGACAGAACATCGTGACGCCAGTTTCGGCATGGTCAGGACCGAGGTCCGGTCGAAGCACGGCGACAGCCACCTGGGCCATGTCTTTCCCGACGGCCCGCCAGAGGCCGGTGGCCTACGCTATTGCATCAATTCGGCAGCACTGCGTTTCGTCCCCAAGGACAGGATGGAGGCCGAAGGTTACGGCGACTATGTCGCCCAGGTCGAGGAGGCTTCCCATGACTGAGCGCGCAGTTCTGGCGGGCGGTTGCTTCTGGGGCATGCAGGATCTGATCCGCAAGCTGCCCGGCGTCGTCTCGACCCGCGTCGGCTACACCGGTGGTGACGTGCCGAACGCGACCTATCGCAACCACGGCACCCATGCCGAGGGGATCGAGATCACTTTCGATCCGCAGATGATCAGCTATCGCCGCCTGCTGGAGTTCTTCTTCCAGATCCACGATCCGAGCACGCCGAACCGGCAGGGAAACGACGTCGGGCCCAGCTATCGGTCGGCCATCTACTATGTTGATGACGAACAGAAGCGGGTGGCCGAGGACACGATCGCCGATGTCGACGCCTCGGGGATCTGGCCGGGCAAGGTGGTGACAGAGCTAGAGCCGGTGGGAGATTTCTGGGAAGCCGAGCCAGAGCACCAGGATTACCTGGAACGCTTCCCAAACGGCTATACCTGCCACTTCCCGCGGCCGAACTGGGTCCTGCCCAAGCGCGACGCGGCGGAATGACCGAAACGAAGGCGCCCCGAGAGGATCTCGGGGCGTTTCCTGCGTCCCGCGGTGGCCGGGGGCGCTTCGCCCCCCGGACCCCCGGTGATATTTCAGGACCGAGGCCGGCCTAGCCCCTCGCGGGCGGGCGGACTCGGAAGACGGCGCAGTAGAGCGCAGGTACGAAGACCAGCGTCACCAGCGTTCCTGCGATGATGCCCCCCATCATCGCGTAGGCCATCGGCCCCCAGAAGACCTGCCGAGAGATGGGGATCAGCGCCAGCGAGGCCGCCGCCGCGGTCAGCAGGATCGGGCGGGCGCGGCTGTCAGACGCCTCGAATACGGCGTCCCATTGACTGCGACCCTTGTGCAAGAGCACCTGGATCTCGTGCACGAGGATGACCGAGTTGCGGATCAGGATGCCGATCAGCGCCAGGATCCCTAGGATCGCGACGAAGCCCATCGGCACACCGAAGGGCACGAGGACGGCCACGACGCCGATCAACCCAAGGGGGGCCGCGGCCAGCACGATCAGCGACAGCCGGAAGCTTTGCATCTGCGCCATCACCAGGACCGCCATGATCAACAGCATCACCGGTACGACGGCCGCGATCGGTGCCTGGCTGTCGGCCGAAGTTTCCACGGAGCCGCCGACCTGAACTTGGACGGTCGATGGAAGCGTGTCCTGGTACTCGGCCACGCTGTCGGCCAGGGCGGCCACCAGCGTTGCCGGCTGATCCGCAGTGGCGATGGCGGCCTTGACCGTCACTGTCGGCAGGCCGTTCCTTTGCATGATCAGCGGCTGTTCGGAGCCGTATTCAAGCGTCACCAGCGCCGAGAGGGGCACGCTGCGCCCGTCGGCCAGGTTCAGCTGCAGGTTGCGGATCGAGGCCAGCGACTGCCGGTCGGTGGCTTGGCCCCGCGCCACCACGTCGATCAGGAAGATGTCGTCCAGTAGCTGCGTCACCTGTGTACCGTTGAAGAGGCTGGACAGCGCCTGCGCGATATCCGCGCTGGTCACGCCCAGCTGGCGCGCCTGGTCCTGGTCCACCACCAGGCGGACCATTCGGGCCGGTTCGTTCCAGTCCAGCGCAATGTCGCGCAGGCGCGGTTCACTGGCCATCAGCGTGGCAAGGCCGCGGGCGGCGTCGCGGGCGGCATCCGCATCCGGCGCGGTCACCCGGTACTGGACCGGCTTGCCCACCGGCGGTCCGATCTCGAGGTTCTTGACATAGATGTCGACGCCGGGAAATTCCTCGATCGCCAGTCGGTTCAGACGCGCCTTGACCCGGTCGCGGGCGGCTAGGCTTGGCGTCTGAATGACGATCTGGCCCATATGGGGCCCCGCCGTCGGCACATCCATCGACAGCACGAAGCGCGGCGCCCCCTGCCCCACGTAGGACGTCCAGAACAGCACGTCCTCGTCACCGGCCAGAGTCGCCTCAAGCCGGTCCATGTCGGCGCGGGTGCGCGCGATCGAGGCATTCTGGCGTTCGGCGATGTCGACCAGCACCTCGGTCCGGTCCGAGGTCGGGAAGAACTGCTGTTCGACGAACCGCATCCCCCAGACCGAGGTCGCGAAGATGGCGACGGTGATGGCGATGGTCAGCCATTTCATCCGCATCGCGACACGCAGCAGCCGGTGGAAGGCGCGGCGCAGGCGGCCGGGGCCGGCATGGTGCTGCGCCATCTTCGACGACAGGAAGGTGACCCCCAGCAGCGGCGCGAACAGCACCGCCACGATCCAGGACACCACCAGCGACACCGCGATCACCACGAAGAGCGAAAAGGTGAACTCTCCCGCGGCCGAGCTGTTCAGCCCGATGGGGATGAAGCCCGCGACCGTCACCAGTGTGCCAGTCAGCATCGGGAAGGCGATCGATGTCCAGGCATAGCTGGCCGCGTTTTCCAGCGTCTCGCCCACCTCCAGCCTGGATATCATCGTCTCGATCGCGATCATTGCGTCGTCGACCAGAAGGCCCAGGGCGATGATCAGCGCCCCCAGTGAGATGCGCTGCAGCGTGATGCCATAGACGTCCAGGATGACGAAGGTGATCGCCAGGCAGAGCGGGATCGTCAGTGTGACAACCAGCCCCGCCCGCAGGCCCAGGCTGATGAAGCTGACGATCAGGACGATGCCGACTGCCTCGGCCAGGGCCTTGACGAAGTGGCCCACGGCTTCCTCGACCACATGCGGCTGGTCGGCGAACTTGGCCATCTCGATGCCGATGGGCAGGTCGGCGGCGACGCGGGACATCAGGGCGTCGAGCTCATCTCCGAACTCGAGGATGTTGCCGCCATCGCGCATGCCGACCTGCAGGCCGATAGCCGGCTGGCCGTTGTAGCGGAACAGCGACGTCGGCGGGTCCTGATAGCCACGGGTGACGGTCGCGACGTCGCCCAGGTTGAAGAACCGCTGGCCCACGCGGAGATTCACGGCCTCGATTTCCTCGGCGTCGCCGAACTGGCCGCCGACGCGGACCAGGATGCGCTCCGGACCCGCATGGATGACACCCGAGGGCGCGATGGCGTTCTGCTGTGCCAGCGTCCCCACGACCTGGGACTGGTTCAGCCCCAGCGCGGCCAGCCGCGCAGCCGAGAACTCAAGGAAGATCTCCTCGGGCTGCTCGCCCAGAAGCTCGGTCTTGCCGGCCGCGTCCAGTGCCGACACCTGCCGCCGGATCGCTTCGACCCTGTCGCGCAGCTCGCGCATGGTGAAGCCGTCAGCGGTGAACGCATAGATGTTGCCGAACACGTCGCCGAAATTGTCGTTGAACTGGAAGCCCTGGAATTCGCGCGGGAAGTCGGGGCGGATGTCGGACATCATCTGGCGCACGCGCTTCCAGACCTCGGGCACGGCGGGACCGCGGATGGTCGGGTCCAGTTCTACATAGACGACCGCCTGCCCCGGCATGGTGACCGAGCGGGTGAAGTCCAGCTCGTCCAGCTCCTCCAGCTTGGTCTCGATGCGGGTGGTGACCTGGGTCAGGGTCTCGTCGATGGTCGCGCCTGGCAGGGCGGCGGCGATGATCATCGTCTTGATGGTGAAATTCGGGTCTTCCTCGCGGCCGAGGTTCAGATAGCTGATGGTGCCCGCGACCATCGAGACGATCAGCAGGAACCAGACGAAGCTGCGATGACGCAGCGCCCAGTCCGACAGGTTGAAGCTTTTCAAGGTTCCAGCCTCCGGCCAACGGCCTGACCGGGGGTCAGGGATCTCACTCCTCGGATGACGACCTCGTCGCCCGCCTGCAGTCCCGACGTGATCGAGACGCGGCCACGGAAGGGCGCCGCGGCCTCGACCGAGACCTTCTCGACATTGGCGGCGTCGCCGTCGCGGCGGACGCGCCAGACGGCGCTGCCGGACCCGGCCGGCACCAGCGCCTCGGCGGGCAGCGACAGCGACGGCGCATCGGCCGTCCCCAGCCGCGCGCGGACCAGCGCCCCCAAGCGGAACGGCGCGTCGGCCGGCAGGTCCAGATACAGGCGTCGCGTGCGGGTGGCGCTGTCGGCGATGGGATCGATGCGGTCCAGGACCGCCGTCACCTCGGCCGCGGGGTCGTTGCGGTGCCAGACGGCGAAGGTCGCGCCCGGCTGCAGCCCGACCAGCGACTGCGCCGGCAGGTCGAGGATGACTTCGGGCGTGTCCTCGGCCGACAGCTGCAGGACCGGCGCGCCCGCGCCAACAACCGCGCCCGGCGATTCATAGACGGCGCTGATCACGCCGGCGAAGGGTGCCGTCATCCGGGCAAGCCCCTGCGCATCTTCGGCACGCGCCAGTTCGGACCGGGCCTGCTCGACCGCGGCCGTGGCTGCGCTGTCGGCCTGCTGCGCCTGTTCAAGCTGGGCGTCCGACGCGACATTGCGCGCGGCCAGCGCCTCGGTCCGCTCCAGCGTGGCGCGCGCGGTGCGGGCCTGGACCTCGGCCGCGTCCAGCGCCGCGCGGGCGGCACGGGTCGTCGCGGCCAGATCATCGGTCGACAGCCGGGCCAGCAACTGTCCCCGGGCGACCTGATCGCCCAGATCGACTGGACGCTCGATCATCCGGCCAAGGGTCTGGAAGCCCAGCTGAACCTGGACGCGCGCCTGGACGACGCCGGGGATCCAACGCTCATCCGCGCTGCGATCCTCGACAATGACGCTGACCACGGGCCGGGGCGGCCCGGCGGGCTCTTGCGCCTCGGCGCCGCCGGTCAGCCAGTCGGGCAGGCTCAATGCGGCCGCGGGACCGGCGGCCATCGCCAGCGCCACCACCAGCAGGATATGTCTCATGGCAGGTCCTCCTGCACCGGTTCCACGCGGCGGCCGGGATAGAGAAGCTGCGAGCCTTCGCCCACAACCTGCTGCCCGTCCTCCAGCCCCTCGGCCACGTAGATCGCGCCGTCGACGAAATAGGCGATCCGGATCGGCGTCAAAGAGACGCGGCGGTCCTCCCCTACTGTCCAGACGGCGGGGCTGTCGCCCTGGCGCATCAGCGCATTCCACGGGACGACGACGCCGTCGTCCAGCATCAGCCGCAGATGTCCGCTGACCGAGGCGCCCAACAGCCCGGCGATCGGCTGCGGGTCGTCGATCAGCGCGCGCACCGTGACGGTGCCGGTCTGCGGATCGACCAGTGGGGAAACCTCGGTTACAGTGCCCATCATGTCGGGCCGTTGAAGGTCCAGCAGCACCAGCCGTACCTCGCGGCCCAGGATTTCTCGCAGCAGCGGGTCGTCGGGGGCGTGAAAGACGGCTTCGACCCCGTCCGTCTCGGCCAGCGTCAGCGCCGGCTGAGCGGCGGCGACGACCTGGCCCGGCGCGATCGACTTGACGGTCACGACCGCCTCGGCGGGCGCGCGCAACACGGCATCCTCGACCGCACGGCGGGCCTGATCGACGGCTGCTTCCGCCCGCTCGAGCGCGCCTTGGGCCTGAGAGTACGCCTGTTCGGCCTGATCGGCCGATGCGCGCGTCCCGACGCCCCGATCCAGCAGCGCCAGCGCACGGTCGCGGGCCTGCCGCGCCTGCTCGACACCTGCCTGCGCAGCGGCCAGACCGGCCTGGGCCACGTTCAGCGCCTGGTCCTGCTGGACGGCATCCAGCCGCGCCAGAGGCTGGCCCGGACCAACGTGGTCGCCCTCTTCCACAAGAACCTGTGTCACGCGGCCGCCTTGGCGGAAGCCAAGCTCCAGCGTGTCGACGGCCTCGATCTGGCCCGACAGCTGCATGTCGATGGACAACGGCTGCGTTTTGGCCGTCACCACGCCCACGCGCAGATCGGGCGGTGCGGTCTGCTGCGCCACGGCAGGCAAGGCAAGGGCGGCGCAAAGTGCCACGACAATAAATTTCAACATGAGGGCGACCTCGACATCAATGCCGCTTCTGTCTGCCGTTTTTCGCTGTTTTGAAACCCCTGTTCCCTGAGGTCACTGCGGCCCGTCGGCAAGATTTCGCGCCTGCCCGGCGCTCGCCGCTTCGAAAGCGGCTAAGATCGGCACCGACCGCGACACATCGCCCCGGTCGTTCAGAGACAGCGCATGACCTCACCG
>JAYZBS010000108.1:0-13071 GCA_036338635.1 Pseudomonadota bacterium
GGGCAGGCCGGGGGCGCGCCGCTGACGCGGCGCGCGGGCAGTTCAGTCGCGGATCTCGTTCGCGTCGACGCCCCAGATCGCGGACTTGGGCACCCACCCACGCTGTCCGCCGCCGGACACGCGGCACCAGTCGGGCTCGCATTCGTTCAGGCGCAGGATCGCGCCCGCCTCTGCCCTGGCGACGATGTCGGCGTCCTGGTGCGGTCGAGACCGCAGTTCGAGCATGTCCTGGGTCACCAGCGCGGTGCGCACGCCCGACAGCAGCGCATAGTGCACCCAGCCGCCGGCGCCGTCCTTGTCCTCGACCCGTCGCCAGTGGCCGAATTCTGCCACCACGCGCAGCGGCATGCCGGCGTGGCGGAACACCCAGTCGATGCGGTGCGACAGGCTGGGTCCGCGCCTGGCGTTGCCCTCGTTTCCCTTCAAGCTGACATAGCGGGGCAGGGGCAGGTTCGTCACCGGCCCGCGCTGTTCGGTCTGCGCCTCGGGGGCGGGCTGGGCCGCCAACGGCCCGGCCATGCCCATCATCAAGACTGCGGCCAGCGCAAGAAGCCCCTTTGCGCCGCGCATGCTGCCTGTCGTTGATCTCATCCGCTGTCCGTTCCTGTCCTTCGCGTCGGCCGGCCCGGCCCCAGGGGGCAGGCGGAACAACCTTCTGGGGTCTTGTGCCGGCCCCTCAACGCGGGCACTTTGCCAAAAGCGCCCGACCATTGGAAGGGTGCCGCGACACGAGTTCGACACAGTGAG
The DNA here is from genome assembly GCA_036338635.1 of Pseudomonadota bacterium. Lineage (GTDB taxonomy): Bacteria > Pseudomonadota > Alphaproteobacteria > Rhodobacterales > Rhodobacteraceae > Paracoccus. Next base: position 748 of record JAYZBS010000108.1, read on the forward strand.
GTGACCATGCCAGCCGCCACCCCATCGGCCCGCCAGAAGCTGCGCGTGGCGGTGACCCGCCGCCTTCCCGAAGCGGTCGAGACCCGCATGTCGGAACTGTTCGACGTGGTGCTGCGCGACGACGACCGCAAGCTGAACCAGGACGAGATCGTGTCGCTGATGCAGGGCGTGGACGTGCTGGTGCCGACGGTCACCGACCAGATCACCGCCAACATGCTGGCCCGTGCGGGCGAACGGCTGAAGCTGATCGCCAATTTCGGCGCTGGGGTGGACCATATCGACGTCCTGTCGGCACGTCAGCGGGGCGTGCTGGTCAGCAACACGCCCGGCGTCGTGACCGAGGACACGGCCGACATGACCTTGGCGCTGATCCTGGCGGTGACGCGCCGCATCCCCGAGGGCATGGCCGAGATGCAGGCGGGACGCTGGCAGGGCTGGTCCCCCACGGCCTATCTGGGCGGCCGGGTCGGCGGGCGCCGCTTGGGCATCCTGGGCATGGGCCGCATCGGCCAGGCGGTCGCCCGACGCGCCAATGCCTTCGGCATGCAAGTCCATTACCACAACCGCCGTCGCCTGCGCCCCGAGATAGAGGAGGGCCTGCGGGCGACGTGGTGGGAAAGCCTGGACCAGATGCTGGCGCGCATGGACATCGTCAGCGTGAACGCGCCACACACGCCCTCGACATTCCATCTGCTGAACGCGCGGCGGCTGAAGCTGATGAAGCCCTCGGCGGTGGTCGTCAACACCTCGCGCGGCGAGGTGATCGACGAGAACGCGCTGACCCGCATGCTGCGCGCCGGAGAGATCGCGGGCGCGGGCCTCGATGTCTTCGAGCATGGCCACGAGATCAACCCCCGCCTGCGCGAACTGCCGAATGTCGTCCTGCTGCCGCACATGGGTTCGGCCACGGTCGAGGGCCGGGCCGAGATGGGCGAGAAGGTGATCATCAACATCAAGACCTTCGCCGACGGGCACCGGCCGCCGGACTTGGTCGTGCCGTCGATGCTGTGACTGCGCCCGGCGTGACCGTCCGCTGGGCGGTTTCCATCCTGTTCTTCGTGAACGGCCTGATCGTCGGCAGCTGGGCGCCGAAGCTGCCGGTGCTGCTGTCTCGCCTGTCCATCACCGAGGCGACGCTGGGGCTCATCGTTCTGGGGTTGGGGATCGGATCGCTTGTGATGATGCCGGTCTTCGGTGCGATGGTGGCGCGGCGCGGATCGCGTCAGGCGGTAACGCTTGGCGCCTGGCTGGCCGCGCCTTCCCTGATCTGGATCTCGGTCGCGCCGGACCTGTGGTCGGTGGCGGCGGCAGTCTTCCTGTTCGGCGGCGTGATCGGCGGCATGGACGTGGCCATGAATGCCAACGCCGTCGCGGTCGAGCGGGCGCGCGATCGTGCGATCATGTCCTCGTGCCACGGATTCTGGAGCCTGGGTGCCTTTGCCGGCGCCGGGGCGGGGGGCGCGGTCATCCAAGCCGGCGGCGACATGCTGCACGCGGTTCTTGTGACCGCCGTCGCACTTGCCGCCCTGTCCTGGGCGCTTCCCCGCCTGCTAACCGATGCGCCCGCCAAGGACACCCCAAGGGCGCCGCTGCGACTGCCGCGCACTGCACTGCCCTATCTGCTGGGGCTAATGGCGCTCACCTCGATGGTCCCGGAGGGGGCGATTCTCGATTGGGCGGCCGTCTATCTTGAACGCGAGATGGGGGCCTCTCTGGCGGTAGCGGGCTGGGGCTTTGCAGCCTGCGCAGGCACGATGGCCACGATGCGCTTTCTGGGCGACGCGCTGCGGCTGCGCTTCGGCGCCGTCCGCACCCTGCGGATCAGCGCCGCCATCGCCATGGCGGGGCTGGCGCTGGCGGGGTTGGGGACCGCACCTGCGGCGGCGATCGCGGGCTTTGCGCTGGCGGGCATCGGCATCGCCAACATGGTGCCGATCGCACTGTCGGCGGCGGGCAACGTGCCGGGTCTTGCGGCAGGCGTGGGGCTGTCGGTCGTGACCATCATGGGGTATTCCGGCATCCTGCTGGCACCCGGCAGCATCGGCTGGCTGGCCGAAAAGCTGAGCCTGGGGACGATCTATCTGGGTCTGGCGGTCCTGCTGCTGGTCCCGCTGGCGCTGTCGCGACTGGTCGCTACGGCCGATTTCGAGACCCGCTGAACGGCGCTCTTGTGCTACTTTGGAGTTCCTGCGTTACAGGAGTTGCCGATGTTGATTGCAGGAAACCGGTCATGGCTGCTCGCCCTGACCCTGACCGCCGCCACGCCCCTGGCTGCCCAGGAACTGGCCGTGCCCTTCGATACCTATTGCCCCCCGGACGCCCAGGCCGCCTGCTTCGGTGCGGCCGAGGTGTTGGGGCTGGACCCGGACGGTGACGGATTTCTGGCGGTCCGCACGGGGCCGGGGTCTGAATACGCGATGATCGGGCAGGTGCATAACGGCGATCGCGTGGGCGTCTATGACCGGCGCGGCGACTGGTACGCGATCAGCTTCGGGCCGGACAACCGGCTCGGCTGGGCGCATGGGACCTGGCTGGGGAACTTCATCCCCTGAGGGTCAGCGATAGACCTGCGTGTCGCCGGGAAAGGTGCGGTCGCGGACGGCGGCGGCATATTCCGCGATCGCTCGATCGGCACGGTCGCCCAGATCGCCGAACTTGCGAACGAAGCGCGGCACACGGCCTGACAGTCCCAGCATGTCGTCCAGCACCAGGATCTGGCCGTCGCAGCGGGCGCTGGCGCCGATGCCGATGGTCGGGATCGGGACAGCCTCGGTGATGCGGTCAGCCAGCGCCTCCATGACGCCCTCGACGACGACCGAGAATGCCCCCGCCTCTGCCACCGCCTGCGCGTCGGCCAGATGGGCGGGCCAACTGGCCTGGTCGCGCCCTTGCGTCTTGAAGCCGCCCATCACGTTGGTCGCCTGCGGGGTCAGCCCGACATGCGCCATCACCGGGATGCCGCGGTCGACCATGAAGCGGATGGTGGGGGCCATGCGGCTGCCACCCTCCAGCTTGACGGCGCCGCAGCCGGTCTCGGCGATGATGCGGGCAGCGTTTCGGAAGGCCTGCTCGGGACTTTCCTCATAGCTGCCGAAGGGCATGTCGATCACGACCATGGCGCGCCGGCTGCCGCGCATGACGGCCTGCCCGTGCAGGATCATCATGTCCAAGGTGACACCCAGGGTCGAGGACATGCCGTGCACCACCATCCCCAGCGAATCACCCACCAGGATGATCTCGGCATGCGCATCGACAAGCGTTGCCATCGGTGCGGTATAGGCCGTCAGCGCCACGATGGGCACGGCACCCTTGGCCTGCATGATCTGCGGAACGGTGATACGCTTGACGGGGGCTTGTGCGGACATCGGGAACCTTTCAGGGTTGGGCCACGCGCTGGTCGATGAGCAGCACGTCGCCGAAGCGGACGGCCAGCAGGATCACCACCGGCGCCGAAAGCGACGCGACCCGCATCAGGCTGCGGGCGTCGCGGATATCGACGGACTGGACCTCGGCCCGCGGCTCTGACCGCAGGATTTCGCGGATCCGGCGGCGGACCTGCGACAGAGGTTGGCCTTGGGCCACCATCGCCTGCGCATGATCCAGCGCGCGGTTCAGCACCGGTGCGGCGGCGCGATCGGCCGGGGACAGGCGCTGGTTGCGCGACGACATCGCCAGGCCATCGGCCTCGCGCACCGTGGGCACGGCCAGGATCTGCACCGGCACGTCCAGGTCGTCGACCATCTGCCGGATCAAGGTCAGCTGCTGGAAATCCTTTTCCCCGAAAGCGGCGGCGTCCGGCTGCACGATGTTGAAGAGCTTCGTCACGACCGTCGCGACGCCGCGGAAATGGCCGGGGCGCAGCCGGCCGATCAGCATGCGGCCAAGACCCGCAACCTCGACATGGGTCTGCGCGCCGGGGCGATAGATGTCGGCCACGTCCGGCAGGAACACCGCGTCGCAGCCCGCCTGTCGCAGCAGCGCCAGGTCACCGGATTCGTTCCGCGGATACTTTTCCAGATCTTCGCTCGGGCCGAACTGGGTGGGATTCACGAAGATCGAGGTGACCACGCGGCCGCCACCCTCGGCCTCGACCCAGTCGCGGGCACGGGCAACCAGGGCCAGGTGGCCGTCATGCAGTGCACCCATTGTCGGCACCAGCGCCAGACGCGCGCCGGCACTGCGCCAGCCGCGCGTGCAGGCCCGCATCTCTTGCGTGCTGCGACAGATCTGCATGGTCGTCCCCCCAAGGCGTGGGGCGCAACCTAGCCGCCCGCCCCGTGCCGGGCAAGGCCGGCAACGCAGCGTCTCTTCTTAGATCAGGAAGGCCGGTAGGCTCGGGCGCCACATCTTGGCGTGGGATGCGGCCGGTCAAGTCGCTGCCTCGAACGGACGGTAGGCCGACGGCTCCGCCGGGTTGCTCCGTTCCGGAAATTTCAGGCAACGACTTTTCGCAAACCAATAAGTTTCCAGCTCGCAGCGGGTCAGGTTGTATCTGGCCCGGCGATGTCTGGAAGGACGTGGCCCAGTCAAGTCGCGAAGGCGACTTTCGTCAAGTCACGGCCGGCAACTTGTTCAGCCTGTCAACGCGCTTGCTGGTGAACGAATGCCGCAAGAGCATTTTGATGCTGCGGTGCAGCAAAAACTTGACATGGCGGGGGTAGGCCGCGCAAGCTTCAGGTGCGCGGTCCTGTGCGGCGGTCAATCATGTTCCGGGAACGGATCTCGTTGTCTCGCGTGGCGTGTCGGGTGACCCGCAGGCGGCCTTGGCTGGCCGGTGCATGGTTGATGTTTCAAGATTGACGCCGCCAAGGTCGTCTTCACCTTGCAAGCATGTGCCGCATGCAAAAAGCCGAACCCGAAGGTCCGGCCTTTTTGATTTGGAGCGGGCGATGAGATTCGAACTCACGACCCTAACCTTGGCAAGGTTATGCTCTACCCCTGAGCTACGCCCGCACTCCGTCCCTCTGGCGATCCGTTTCCGTTTCCGGTGACCGTCTTGCCTTCGGTGAGCGGTGATTTACGGGAGGTGGCGGAGGGCCGCAAGAGGAAAAAACACCAACAGTCGAACTTTTTTCATGCGCCCCCGCCGCCGGCCCGTCATTCGGCCGCGCGCAGCCGCGCAGGCTTCAGCATCGGCCCAAGATAGCGGCCCGTGTGGCTGGCCTCGACCTTGGTGACGGCCTCTGGCGTGCCGGTGGCGACAAGCTGGCCGCCGCCGTCGCCGCCCTCGGGGCCGATGTCGATGATCCAGTCGGCGGTCTTGATGACATCGAGGTTATGTTCGATCACGACAACCGTATTGCCTTGATCGACGAGCGAATGAAGCACTTCCAGCAGCTTTCGGACGTCCTCGAAATGCAGGCCGGTGGTGGGTTCGTCCAGGATGTAAAGCGTGCGGCCCGTGGAACGCCGCGACAGTTCCTTGGACAGCTTCACGCGCTGCGCTTCGCCTCCCGAAAGGGTGGTCGCTTGCTGGCCGACCTTGATATAGCCAAGGCCTACCTGCATCAGCGCGTCCATCTTTTCACGGATCGATGGGACGGCTGCGAAGAAGGTTTGCGCATCCTCGACCGTCATGTCCAGCACGTCGGCGATGGACTTGCCTTTGAACTGAACTTCGAGCGTCTCGCGGTTGTAGCGCTTGCCCTTGCAGGTCTCGCATTCGACATAGACGTCGGGCAGGAAGTGCATCTCGATCTTGATGACGCCGTCGCCCTGACAGGCCTCGCAGCGGCCGCCCTTGACGTTGAAGCTGAAGCGGCCGGGCTTGTAGCCGCGCGCCTTCGATTCGGGCAGGTTCGCGAACCAGTCGCGGATCGGGGTGAAGGCCCCTGTATATGTGGCGGGGTTCGACCTGGGCGTACGGCCGATGGGGCGCTGGTCGATGTCGATCACCTTGTCCAGATGCTCCAGCCCCTTGATCGTCTCGCAGGGGGCGGGGGTCTGGCGCGCGCCGTTGAGGCGCAGGGATGCGGTCTTGAACAGCGTCTCGATGGTCAGGGTGGACTTTCCGCCACCGGACACGCCGCTGACGCAGACGAACTTGCCCAACGGAAAATCGGCGGTGACGTTCTTGAGGTTGTTGCCGGTCGCCTTGACCACCGTGATCTTCTTGCCGTTGCCCTTGCGCCGTTCCGACGGCACGTCGATGGCGCGGCTGCCCGACAGGTATTGCCCAGTCAGACTGTCCGGGTCCGAGGCAATCTGGTCTGGGGTGCCGTGGCTGACCACCGTGCCGCCATGGACGCCGGCACCGGGGCCCATGTCGAAGACATAGTCCGCGTGACGAATCGCGTCCTCGTCATGCTCGACCACCAGGACCGAGTTGCCCTGGTCGCGAAGGTTCATAAGCGTCGTCAGTAGGCGGTCGTTGTCGCGCTGGTGAAGGCCGATGGAGGGCTCGTCAAGGACGTAGAGCACACCCGTCAGGCCGCTGCCGATCTGCGACGCCAAGCGGATACGCTGGCTTTCACCACCAGACAGGGTGCCTGCCGCGCGCGACAATGTCAGGTAATCCAGCCCCACGTTCACCAGGAACCCCAGCCGCTCGCGGATCTCTTTCAAAATCGCGACTGCAATCTCGTTCTTCTGCTTGGACAGTTGGCCGGGCGCCGCCTCGATCCAGGCCAGCGCCTCCTTGATCGACAGCTCGACCACCTGGCCGATGTGGTTTCCGGCGATCTTGACGGCCAGCGCTTCGGGCTTGAGGCGATAGCCCGCGCAGGCGCCGCAGGGCCGGTTGTTCTGGTAACGCTCGAACTCCTCCCGCACCCACTGGCTGTCCGATTCGCGCAGCCGGCGCTCCATATTGGGGATCACCCCTTCAAAGGTGCGGCCGATCTCGTAGACGCGGCCGGCATCGTCGAAGCGGAACTTGATCTCCTCCTTGCCAGAGCCGCGCAGGAACATGTCGCGCACGTCATCGGGCAGGTCCTTCCATGCGGTCTTCTTGTCAAAGCCGTAGTGCTTGGCCAGGGCGTTCACGGTCTGCGTCAGATAGGCCGATTTCGACTTGGCCCAGGGCGCGATGGCGCCTTTGTCGACCGACAGGGCAGCGTCGGGGACGATCAGGCGTTCATCGAAGAACAGCTCGACCCCAAGGCCGTCGCAGACAGGGCAGGCGCCGAAGGGGGCGTTGAATGAAAACAGGCGCGGCTCGATCTCGGGGATGGTGAAGCCGCTGACGGGGCAGGCGAACTTCTCGCTGAAGGTCAGGCGCTGCGGCTCGTCCTCGGCGGTTTCCAGATGCGCAATCCCGTCGGCCAGGTCCAGGGCGGTGCGCAGCGAATCGGCCAGTCGCGTCTCCAGACCTTCGCGGACGACGATGCGGTCGACGACGACGTCGATGTTGTGGCGGAACTTCTTGTCCAGCGCCGGCGCGTCCTCCAGGTCGTGGAAAGTGCCGTTGATCTTGACCCGTTGAAAGCCCTGCCGGCGCAGCTCCAGCAGCTCTTTCTTGTATTCGCCCTTCCGGTCGCGAACGATGGGCGCCAGCAGATAGGCGCGCGTGCCCTCGGGCAGGGCCATGACGCGGTCGACCATGTCCTGCACCTGCTGCGCCTCGATCGGCAGGCCGGTCGCGGGGGAATAGGGCGTACCTGCGCGGGCGAACAGCAGGCGCAGATAATCATAGATTTCCGTGACGGTGCCGACGGTTGACCGGGGATTCTTCGACGTCGTCTTCTGTTCGATGCTGATGGCGGGGGACAGGCCGCTGATGTGGTCGACGTCCGGCTTGCCCATCATGTCCAGGAACTGGCGTGCATAGGCCGACAGGCTTTCGACATAGCGCCGCTGCCCTTCGGCATAGATCGTGTCGAAGGCCAGGGACGACTTGCCGCTGCCCGACAGGCCGGTGATCACCACCAGCTGGTCGCGCGGGATGTCCATGTCCACGCCCTTAAGATTATGTTCGCGCGCGCCGCGCACCTCGATGAACTTCTGTTCCATCACGTGCCCCTCTGCCAAGTCGCATCAGATAGGGACGCTTGGCCGGAAAGCAAGTTCCAAATACGAACGGAAAGTGAACGGCGCTGATGTGTCCGCCTTTCGTCGCTCTTGCGTCATGATGATGGCGATGGTTGCGCTGCAACGCAGCACCGCTAGGATGCGGCGGACGACGACAAGGGGGATGGCATGTTCAAGAAGATCCTGATCGCGAACCGTGGGGAGATCGCGATCCGCGTGATGCGGGCGGCGAACGAGCTGGGCAAGAAGACGGTTGCCGTCTATGCCGAGGAAGACAAGCTGGGCCTGCATCGCTTCAAGGCCGACGAGGCCTACCGCATCGGCGAGGGGCTGGGCCCTGTCGCCGCCTATCTGTCCATCCCCGAGATCATCCGCGTGGCGAAGCTTTCGGGCGCGGACGCGATCCATCCGGGTTATGGGCTGCTGTCGGAAAACCCCGACTTCGTCGATGCCTGCGCTGATGCCGGGATCACCTTCATCGGCCCGCGCGCGGACACCATGCGCGCGCTTGGCGACAAGGCCAGCGCCCGGCGCGTGGCCATTCAGGCCGGCGTGCCCGTCATCCCCGCGACCGAGGTGCTGGGCGACGATTTCGACGCCATCAAGGCTGAGGCGGCCGAGATCGGCTATCCCCTGATGCTGAAGGCCAGCTGGGGTGGCGGTGGTCGCGGCATGCGGCCCATCAACAAGCCCGAGGAGCTGGTGGAAAAGGTCCGCGAGGGCCGCCGCGAGGCCGAGGCCGCCTTCGGCAACGGCGAAGGTTATCTGGAGAAGATGATCCTGCGCGCCCGCCACGTCGAGGTGCAGCTGCTGGGCGACACGCATGGCGGCCTCTATCACCTCTATGAGCGCGACTGCACCGTGCAGCGCCGCAACCAGAAGGTCGTCGAACGCGCGCCCGCACCCTATCTGACTGACACGCAGCGCGAGGAGGTCTGCGCGCTGGCGCTGAAGATCGGGCAGGCGGTCGGATACCAGAATGCCGGCACGGTCGAATTCCTGATGGATATGGACAGCCAGCAGTTCTACTTCATCGAGGTGAACCCGCGCGTCCAGGTCGAGCATACCGTGACGGAAGAGGTCACCGGGATCGACATCGTCCAGTCCCAGATCAAGATCGCCGAGGGCGCGACCCTGGCCGAGGCCACCGGCCATGCCCGGCAAGAGGACGTGACGCTGTCGGGCCACGCGCTGCAATGCCGCGTGACGACCGAGGACCCGCAGAACAACTTCATCCCGGACTACGGCCGGATCACGGCTTACCGTTCGGCCACGGGGATGGGCATCCGCCTGGACGGCGGCACCGCCTATTCCGGCGGCGTCATCACGCGGTACTATGACTCGCTGCTGGTCAAGGTGACGGCCTGGGCACAGACGCCCGATCAGGCGATCAAGCGCATGGACCGCGCCCTGCGCGAGTTCCGGGTGCGGGGCGTTTCCACGAACATCGACTTTGTCATCAACCTGCTGAAGCACCCGACCTTCCTGAACGACACCTACACGACGAAGTTCATCGACACGACCGAGGACCTCTTCGACTTCAAGAAGCGGCAGGACCGGGCGACCAAGATCCTGACCTACCTCGCCGACATCAGCGTGAACGGTCACCCCGAAACGGCCGGCCGCCCGCTGCCGCCCGCGCAGGCGCGCCCGCCCGTGCCGCCCGCGCCCGTCGCGGACCCCGCCCCCGGCACCCGCCAGCTGCTGGAGGAGAAGGGCGCGCAGGCCGTGGCCGACTGGATGGCCGCGCAGAAGCAGTTGCTGATCACCGACACGACCATGCGCGACGGTCACCAGTCGCTGCTGGCGACGCGGATGCGGTCGATCGACATGATCCGCGTCGCGCCCAGCTATGCCGCGAACCTGCCGCAGCTGTTCAGCGTGGAATGCTGGGGCGGGGCGACCTTCGACGTGGCCTATCGCTTCCTGCAGGAGTGCCCGTGGCAACGGCTGCGCGACATCCGGGCGGGCATGCCGAACCTGATGACGCAGATGCTGCTGCGCGCGTCGAACGGGGTGGGCTATACCAACTATCCCGACAACGTGGTCCAGTCCTTCGTGTTGCAGGCCGCCGTGACCGGCATCGACGTCTTCCGCGTCTTCGACAGCCTCAACTGGGTCGAGAACATGCGCGTCGCCATGGACGCGGTGATCGACAGCGGCAAGATCTGCGAAGGCACGGTCTGCTATACCGGCAACATGCTGGACCCCGAGCGGTCGAAGTACGACCTGCAGTATTATGTCCGCACCGCGCAGGATCTGAAGGCCGCCGGCGCGCACGTGCTGGGGCTGAAGGACATGGCGGGGCTTCTGAAGCCTGCCGCCGCGCGCGTCCTGATCCGCGCGCTGAAGGAAGAGGTCGGCCTGCCGATCCACTTCCACACGCACGACACCAGCGGCATGGGCGGCGCCACCATCCTCGCCGCGGCCGAGGCTGGCGTGGACGCCGTCGACTGCGCCATGGACGCGCTGTCGGGCAACACCAGCCAGCCGACACTGGGGTCGGTGGTCGAGGCGCTGGCCCAGACCGATCGCGACACGGGCCTGGACATCGGCGCGATCCGCTCGATCAGCAACTATTGGGAGCGGGTCCGCGAAAGCTATGCCGCCTTCGAATCGGGCCTGCAGTCGCCGGCCTCCGAGGTCTATCTGCACGAGATGCCGGGCGGGCAGTTCACCAACCTCAAGTCGCAGGCCCGGTCGATGGGGCTGGAGGACCGCTGGCACGAGGTGGCCCAGGCCTATGCCGACGTGAACCGGATGTTCGGCGACATCGTGAAGGTCACGCCGTCGTCCAAGGTCGTGGGTGACATGGCGCTGATGATGGTGTCGCAGAACCTGACGCCCGCCGATGTGATGGACCCGAACCGCGACATGTCCTTCCCCGACAGCGTGGTCGACATGATGCGTGGCAACCTGGGCCAACCCCCCGGTGGCTGGCCCGAAGGGGTCCAGAAGAAGGTCCTGAAGGGCGAGGCCCCGATCACCGACCGCCCCGGCGCGCATCTGGAGCCTGTCGACATCGAGGCCGTCCGCCAGAAGCTGATCGAGGAGCTGGACGTCGAGATCGACGACGAGGATCTGAACGGCTACCTGATGTATCCCAAGGTCTTCACCGACTACATGCAGCGCCACCAGACCTATGGCCCGGTGCGCACGCTGCCGACGCGAACCTTCTTCTACGGCATGGAGCCGGGGCAGGAGATCAGCGTCGAGATCGACCCCGGCAAGACGCTGGAGATCCGCCTGCTGACCCTGGGCGAGACCGACGAGACCGGCCAGATGAAGGTCTTCTTCGAGCTGAACGGCCAGCCGCGCCAGGTGCGGGTCCCCAACCGCAAGGCGACCGGCGCGCAGGCCGCGCGGCCCAAGGCCGATCCGACGAACGCGGGCCATGTCGGCGCGCCGATGCCGGGCGTCGTGGCCTCGGTCGGCGTGACGGCGGGGCAGGCGGTCACCCAGGGCGACCTGCTTTTGACCATCGAGGCGATGAAGATGGAGACCGGCATCCACGCCGACCGCGACGGCACCATCAAGGCCCTCCATGTCAGCCCCGGCCAGCAGATCGACGCAAAAGACCTCATGGTCGAGATCGAGTGACAATCCGCCGCGGCCCTGTGACTTGAAGGGCCGCGGCCAAGCCACCAGCTTGGTCAGGCAAGCCTGCGCTCTGGTGCGGCACGGCTGTTGGATTCTGTGCAACTGCGTCCAATGCCCCGCGTTTCGCCGCCCCGGAGCCGTTGACCCCGCAGCCTGCCGGGTCTAAACGGCACACAGCCAACCCGTCGCGAGGTGAGCCGTGATCCCCGCGACCGACAAGGGGATCAACGCCCGTGGAAAACCTTCTGCAGGATTATCTGCCCATCCTCGTCTTCCTGGGGATGGCGTCGGCACTTGCACTCATCCTGATGCTGTCGGCCATCGTCATCGCCGTGCGCAACCCCGATCCGGAAAAGGTCAGCGCCTACGAAAGCGGCTTCAACCCGTTCGACGACGCGCGGATGAAGTTCGACGTCAGGTTCTACCTTGTGTCGATCCTGTTCATCATCTTCGACCTCGAGGTCGCGTTCCTGTTCCCCTGGGCCACGACCTTCGCCGTCCTCAGCGACGTCGCCTTCTGGTCGATGATGGTGTTCCTGGGCGTGCTGACCGTGGGCTTTGCCTACGAATGGAAGAAAGGGGCGCTGGAATGGGCGTGATGACCGGAGCGAACACCGCCGGTCCCGACCGCGAGGTCGCGACCGCCACCCTGAACCGCGAATTGCAGGACAAGGGCTTCCTGCTGACCACGACCGAGGACATCATCAACTGGGCCCGCAACGGGTCGCTGCACTGGATGACCTTCGGCCTGGCCTG
>JAYZBS010000109.1:0-40363 GCA_036338635.1 Pseudomonadota bacterium
GATCCTGGCCTGCTGCTCGAACCCCCTTGGCCGAATCGAAGTCGAGGTCTGACCTTCACCCTCCGTCAGCCGGCGTAGCCAGAATGGGCTGGTCCAATCGCCCCCGGTCGAATTTCACTGGTTTGCCGCTGCGCGGTCCAATCCAGCTGTCCGACGTTGGCAGCGGTTGCCTGCGGTCTGAAGACCGCAGGCGACGCCATGCACGTCGTCAAGGCGTGCGCACATTGTGGTCGGCGGCGCGCAAGCTGTCGCGTTAGCCGAAGGTACCAAACACCACCGGCCTGTCCGCGTTTTGCAGGATGACGCGGAGGCCCACATCTGCCTGGCCTTCGGAACCACGGCGATCGAACTTTGGACCGCGCCCCCCTTCTATGAGTAGCTCGGAAGAAGCAGCGGGCGCTTCGCTGGACTGCAGCAGCGAAATGGCGCTGCAAACTCCGGACCAGCGCAGGTCGAAAGATGTTGCAGGTGTTCCCAGATCATCCGGTGTGCGCTTGAACGCCATCCTAAGAATCCATGAGCGGGGCTGAAGAACCGTTGCGGCGGCGGGAGGTTTGATGGGCCCCCGGTGCGGAGACGCCCCCGTGCCTAGAGATGGGCCAGCAGAAGCCAGTCCATCAGGTGGCGCTGAAGCTGGGCGTCGAAGGCTGCCAGGTCGCCGCTCAGTTCCAATTCGGGCAATGGGAAATCGCTGTCGCGCAAAAAATGCAGGAATTTCGACATGGCGGCCGCGCCTGCCGGACCCTTGACGCTGCCATGCGCCACCTTGAAGGCGTCCCGACCACCCTCGTCCAGACGGCTCCAGACAAGAGCACCGCCCAGTTCCTCGTCCAGGTCCGGGTTATCGGAAAGCGTGTCATGAACGGCATCGAGCAGTAGAGCCTCAAGCGCAGGGGGTGACGGCGGGGTGCCTTCGATCACCATCTCGGCCAGACGCCGGTTGGCATGGGCCGCAGCCTCGCGCCAGAACGCCCGCGCCCCGCCCGCATCTTTCAGCCCGTGCAGGCGGGCGCCGATGATCCTGTTCTCGGCCAGGATGACGCGCAGATGGTCGGTGCAGATGCGACCCTGCCCGCGCCGGGCGATCCAGAGAAGTTCGTCCCTGAGGACAGCCGCCGGCACCCGCTCGACCGCAGGTTGGGGCTCCGCGACCTCGTGCAGGTTGCGGACCAGCCCGGAGGGGTCGTTGACCTTACCGGTCAGCCACGACAGGACCGCGACATGCGCCTCGGGTGTGCGCAGGTCCGGAAAGCGCCGCCGCGCCGCGCCAAGTCGGTCGGGCGGCACATCGATGAAGGCGGCGCCGTGCCTGTGCGCCAAAATCGATCCAATGGCCTCCTCGCCCAGATGACCGCGCATCAGGGTCGATGTCCCGCTGCGGTCGGGCGCATCCATCACCAGATCAGGGTCGCAGCAGAGCGACAGCCACCGGTTCAGGAAGGCAATCGCGGCGGGCGTCGGGAAATAGATCAGCGGGCTGGCGGCGATCAGGGGCGCCGCTCGCATCTGCGGGGTGTCGGCCTCCAGGCCGATCAGGCAGTCGCGGCGCGTGAACTGTTCCTGCGTCCGCCACGGACCCGCGCTGCCGTGGATGAAACCGTCGCGGGACCCCGCCGCCAAGGCGATCAGTTCGCGCGGGAAGCGCGGCATTTGGAGCAGCGCACCGGTGGGGTGACTGCCGGCGTCATGGTAGACAACGACATCGTCCGGCGCGATCGCCCGAAGCGCCTCGATCAGGATCAACGGCTTCCAGAGCCCGTGACCAGCGCGGGGGCCGGACGACAGGATGCGCCGATGTTGGGCCCAGAACTCGGTCCGCTCCAGGTCCGAACGGGTGTGGTGCGTGGCGGTGTCGAACCCTGCAGCCAGCGCGGCCTTGCAGAAATCGACCGCGTTGCGGAAGTAGGGCTGTGTCTGATCCGAATAGACGAGGAAGTGCGCCTTCCCAACGCCGGGAATGCCGTGATGCACCGTCAGCCTTTCCTGCCGGCCCCTTGGCGGGACACGGCCTTTTCAAGTTTCCTGTGCCGGCGGACATACTGCTTCTTGTCGGGATAGCGCGTCATCAACCGCTCCAACCGATTGCGGGCGTCCTCGGCCTTGCCATCCTCGACCAGGAGATCGGTGTTCAGCATGACCAGCGGCGGGTGGTCGTCGGCCCATTGAAGCGCCCATTCCAGCACCCTTTGCGCCCCGGCGGCGTCACCCAGATCGGCCTTGATCCGGGCCAGGTCGTGCTGACGGCGCCAATTCATCGGCGCCAGCGACAGCCCCTTCCGCAGCATCGCCTCGGCCTCGGGCAGGCGGTCGGCGGCGCGGGCGGCGTCGGCCGCAAGGAAGAAGACCGAGGGGAACTTCAGCTGCGCCTCGGCCAGCAGGTCCAGAAGACCATCGGCCGCGGCGGCGGCGTCGCCCGCCGACAGCAGCAGCCCGCCGCGCATCGCGCGATAGATCGAGACGTCGGGCGCCAAGCGGATGGCCTCGTCGATGGCGGCCAGCGCATCGGTGTGCCGGCCCTGTTCCTGGCGCAGCTCGGCCAGACGTTTGTGGAAGATGGCGACGCTTGGCTTGGCGGCGACGGCATCGGTCAGCATTGCATCCGCCTTGGCCAGGTCACCCTCGCGCAGAGCGATCATGCCGGTGAAGCTGTCGAAATGCGCCTTCGGATCACCTGTCCAACTGCGCCGTTCTAGGATCTTCAGGATGGACCGGAAATGCCCCCTGAAGCGGTAATGCGCCCGCAGGTCCGATCGTGTGAAATCTGGCCATTCCCAGACCATCACGCGGTTCGTAGGCACCATCGGCGGGATCTTCAGCACGCCGGCCTCGACCGGCGCGGTATAGAAGTCGCGGACATGGTCGAAGACGAAGCGATTGGGGAACAACCGCTCGACCAGCGGGTCGGTCACCCAGAAGTTGCCGTCGTGGAAGTCGCCCTGCGCGCGCAGCAGGCCGGCCAAGGCGTTGATCTCGCCCTCGACCGGTTCGTGCCAGAAGGCCGCGATGATCTGTTCATGCGCCTCCTCGCGCCGGCCCAGCATCAAGAGCGCCATGCCGTGGTAAAGCGCAACCTGCGCAAAGCTGCGCTGGAAGGCCACGAAGCCGCGGTCGATCGTCGGGCGCAGGTCACAGATGGCCTGGTACTGGCCGTCGAAGAACATCTCGCGCACGGTCAGGGCGTGGACGAAGGCGATGTTCAGCCCGTCCTCGATATGGCTGCGGGCGATGCCCACGAAGTCTGACCGGCGGCCGGTCTTGACCAGATGCTCGCACGCATAGACCAGATACTGCCCGATCTCGCCCTTGTTGGCGAAAAGCTGCGGCTCGTCGCGCAGCCGGGCCGCCAGAACGTCCAGCGCCTGATGCCGGACCTCTGGGGTCAGTTGGGATTCGACGTCGCGGAACTCGTTTCCGCCGATGGTCCTGGCGGTCGAGCTGAAGGCCGAGGAGGGCGGGGCGACGATCAGGTCCGCCATCGACATGGCGAACAGCTCCAGCGCATCGCGCTGCACCTCGGTCAGGGCCGAGCTGTCGGCCACGCGCGCGAATGTCAGCAGGTCCGGAAACATCCGCGTATAGCGATCGAGGACGCTGGCATTGTCACTGAATAGGATGGTCCGCGCGCCGTCGCCTTCCATGTTGGCGCGCATGTGCGCCTCGAAGAACTCGTCGGGGACGAACTTGTTCCGCCAGGCGCGGTTCATCGCCCGCATATCGCTGGTCAGGTCGCCGCGGCGGATGTGATAGGCGACGGTGCGGCGGCCGTCCCGCAGCTGCCGGCGCAGAAGGTCCAGATGCTGCGCCAGTACAGGGTTCAGGGGCAAATCCTCGACCACCTGGCGGAAGGTGCGCGTCACCTCGGCCTCGTCCTCGAAGGGCAGGCGCAGCACGTCGAAGGGCGGGTCCAGAAGGACATGCATCCCGCCCTGGAGGTGGTCCAGGAACTGCTCGACCGACGTGCTGTGCAGGACGGTGCCGATCGCGGTCGCGTCCGACTTCATCGCCTGGTAGGTCTTCTTGTCGATGAAGTGGCGGGCCACGAAATCGGCATCGAACAGCTCGGTTCCGTCACCCAGCCCGTCGCTGTCGCGCCAGTGGACGACGAAGGGCAGATCGAAGCTGCGGGCGAAGCGCATCGTGTTCAATAGCGCGATCAGCCGCCCGCCCATGCGGTCGGCGCGGAACGCGATCAGCTTGCCCCGCGCCCCCGTCACGCGCGGTTCTCCAGAAACCATCGATAGGTTTCCGCGATGCCCGTGCGCAGGTCAATCCGCGGGCACCAACCCATCGACATTAGACGGTCCGACGACATCAGCTTGCGCATCGTGCCGTCGGGGCGGGTCAGGTCGTTGACGATTTGTCCCTCATAGCCGACCGCCTCGGCGACCATCGCCGCCAGCTCTCCGATCGAGATGTCGGTGCCGCTGCCCACGTTCAGGTGCGACAGCATCGGGTCGGTGTGGGCGTCATAGGTGGCACGGTCCAGATCGAAGACGAACAAGGACGCGCGGGCCATGTCGTCGACATGCAGGAATTCGCGCCGTGGCGTTCCGGTGCCCCACATGACGACCTGGGGCAGCCTGTCCCTTGTCGCCTCGTGGAAGCGGCGGATCAGGGCCGGCATGACGTGGCTGTTCTCGGGGTCGAAGTTGTCGCCCGGTCCATAGAGGTTCGACGGCATCACCGACCGGAAATCGGTCCCGTATTGCCGGTTGTAGCTTTCGCAAAGCTTGATCCCGGCGATCTTGGCGATGGCGTAAGGTTCGTTCGTGGGCTCCAGCGGGCCGGTCAGCAGGGCATCCTCGCGGATGGGCTGCGCGGCCTCTCGTGGATAGATGCAGCTGGAACCCAGCTGCAGCAGCCGCGTGACGCCATGGGCCCAGGCCTCGTGGATGACGTTGCATTCGATCATCAGGTTGCGGTGGATGAATTCGGCCGGGTAGGTGTTGTTGGCGTGGATTCCCCCCACTTTGGCCGCCGCCAGAATCACCGCGTCCGGACGCTCGGCCGCCATGAATTGGCGCACGGCGGCCTGTTCGGTCAGGTCCAGCTCGGCGCTGGTGCGGGTGATCGTTTCCACCCCGTCGCGGTCCTGCAACTGCCGCAGGATCGCGCTGCCCACCATGCCCCGGTGCCCGGCGACGAAGACCCGCATCAGATCAGCTTTCGACATAGAGCGGCATATCATAGCCATGGGTGCGCAGCAGCGCATGGCGGCGGGCAATCTTCAGGTCTTCGGCCACCATTTCTTCGCACATCTGCTGGGTCGTGATCTCGGGCACCCAGCCCAGCATTTCGCGCGCCTTGGTCGGGTCGCCCAGCAGGGTCTCGACCTCGGTCGGGCGGAAATAGCGCGGGTCGACGCGCACGACGGTCTGGCCCGGCGCGACGGCGGGGGCGTCGTCGCCGCTGACGCTGTCGACGATGCCGATCTCGTCCTTTCCCTCACCCTCGAAGCGCAGGGTGATGCCCAGATGGGCGGCGGACCACTGGATGAACTGGCGCACGGAATACTGGACGCCGGTCGCGATCACGAAATCCTCGGGCGCGTCCTGCTGCAGCATCATCCATTGCATTCGGACATAGTCGCGGGCGTGGCCCCAGTCGCGCAGCGCGTCCATGTTGCCCATATAGAGGCAATCCTCCAGCCCCTGGGCGATGTTGGCCAGGCCGCGGGTGATCTTGCGGGTCACGAAGGTCTCGCCCCTGCGGGGGGATTCGTGGTTGAAAAGGATGCCGTTGCAGGCATAGATCCCGTACGCCTCGCGGTAGTTCACCGTGATCCAATAGGCATACATCTTGGCGACCGCATAGGGCGAGCGGGGATAGAAGGGCGTCGTTTCGCGCTGCGGGATCTCTTGCACCTGGCCGTAAAGCTCGGATGTCGAGGCCTGGTAGAACCGGGTCTTGTCCTCGAGCCCGAGGAAGCGGATCGCCTCGAGGATTCGCAGCGTACCTATGGCATCGACGTTGGCAGTGTATTCGGGCGTGGCGAAGCTGACCGCGACGTGGGACTGCGCACCCAGGTTGTAGACCTCGTCCGGCTTGACGTCCGACATGATCCGCATGACGGACGACGTGTCACCAAGGTCGCCGTAATGCAGGAACATCCGCGCGTCGCTGGCATGGGGGTCCTGATAGATGTGGTCGATCCGCTGCGTGTTCAGCGACGAGGACCGGCGCTTGATGCCGTGGACCTCATAGCCCTTCTGCATCAGGAATTCAGCCAGATAGCTGCCGTCCTGCCCCGTGATGCCCGTGATCAGCGCTCGTCTGGCCATCGTTGCCCCCTGTCGTTCATGACGCCGCCCGTCAGCCTATGCGTGTCTTTCAATCGCAGTTTCGCGCTTGCGCTGCACCAGCACAAGACGTGAAAACACTAACGCTTGCCGATGGGCAGCATCCGGGCAATGGTCCGCGCAGGTGTCAGGCGATCGCGTTCCAGGCCGCGACCATGCGCGCCGCCTTCGCCGCCACGACCTCGGCGCTGTCGCCCGGCGCGTAGAGGGCTGAGCCGATCCCGAAGCCTACCGCCCCGGCCCGGCGCCATTCGGTCATATTGTCGGCCGACACGCCGCCGACGGCCCAGCAATGGGTGCCCTGCGGCAGCACCGCCCGCATCGCGCGCAGACCCGCCGGGCCGATCAGTTCGCCCGGGAACAGCTTCAGGGCAGTGGCGCCGGCGGCAAGGGCCGCAAAGGCCTCGGATGGGGTCATGACGCCGGGATAGCTGTCCATCCCAGCCTCGCGCGTCGCGCGGATCACTTCGGGGGCGCAGTTGGGCGACAGGACCATTCGGCCGCCCGCGCGGGCCACTGCGGCGACGTCATCGACCGTCAGCACGGTTCCCGCGCCGATCACGGCACGGTCGCCGAAGTCGCGCGCCAAGATGCCGATGCTGTCCAGGGGATCCGGAGAGTTCAGCGGCACCTCGATCCGGGTGATGCCCGCGCTGATCAGCGCCTCGGCGATGGCGGGCGCCTCGGCCGGGGTCAGGCCGCGCAGGATGGCGATGACGGGGCGGGACATGGGGGGTTTCCTTTAGCGTTCGGCCAGGAACTGGCGATGAGCGGCGGCCAGACCCGCCAGCGTGGCGTCCTCGACCGACATCTGCGCGGCCGGAACACCGTGTGCGGCCAGCGCCTCGGCGTAGAGCGCGGAAAGGGCGGGGGCACCGATGATCGTCACTTCGCAGCCCAGCCACCAGGGCTTCGCTGCGGCCAGGTCCCATCCGATCAGGGCGCCGGACAGCCGCGCGCGCGCCGCAACGGGGTCGAGGTCCGCCAGCAACACCTCGGCCCGCAGCTGGAAGAGGCCGCCGAAGCCACGCTCGGGTCGGGCCATCGCATCCGACACGGCCGCCCGGAACAGGTCGGGGTCGTGGCCTTCGGCCGCGACGGTGTGGCGCAGCACCGACTGTCCGGCGATCAGTCCGAACAGTTCCCCCGTCATCAGGCTCTTGAAGTTGCAGATCTCTCCGGCCGAGACGCGGACCCATTTCGTATGCGTTCCGGGCAGGCAGACGATGCCGTCGAAGTCCGGCGACAGCGAGAGAAGACCCGCGACCTGGGTTTCCTCGCCGCGCATCACATCGGCCGGGCCGGCCTGGCTGACACCGCAGACGATGCGCACCGGGCGGCCGCCGGGATCACCCGGAACCGGCACCAGCCGCGGCGCGGCGGGGCAGGGGGCGGGGACATAGGGCGCTTCGATCCAGCCCTGGCGTGCGCCGACCATGCCGCTGGCAATGACCGGAACGGCAGGCCAGCCATCGGTCCCTTCGGCCAGGACCGCGGCGAACTGGTCGGGACGCAAGCCCCCCATGCCCCGGTCCAGCGCCCTCGCCTCGGACGGTGTCCGTCCCGACATCGCCCAAAGGCGCAGGTTCGTCGTGCCCCAATCGGCAGCGATCCAGTCAATCGTCAACGTCGTCTCCCTTGTCGGGAACCGGTGTGCGGGATCGCCGGCGGCATGGCAACCCCCCGCCGCTAGGCCTGGCGCGCCTCGACGCGGGCCAGCTTGGGCTCGATCCGGCGGAAAGCGGCACGCAGCTCGTCGGCGAACCGGCCCGGCTCGAACTCTCGCATCCCCGAATGCGCGGCACAGAGCCAACACAGATCGGCGGTCCTGGCGGCAAGGTCATTCAGCCAGGACCGGAATTCGTCCAGCGCACCGGGGCGCGGCTGCAGGGCCTGCGGCATGCTGGGGTGCAGGAACAGGCGCGGCCTGGGCAGCAGCCGGCGCAGCAGCGACGGCACCGGCATCAGGTTGATCGTGTCATCGACATGCAGCGTGCGGCTGGCCGGGTGCCAGGCCAGCAACGACCCGGCATGCACGCGTTCGTTCCCGCTGACATAGTCGATGCCGCGGGGCAGGGTCAGGACCAGATCGCGAGAGAACATGTCGGCGACCTCGGGGCTTTCGACGGGTTCGGAGCGCCAGTCCAGGTCCGGATGCTTCCGCCAGTGCCGATAGGACCCGAAAAGCGACGCCTCCGGAAAGTCCCGCGCCATGGTCGCGCAATGCAGCGTGTGGAAGGGATGAAGGTTCAGGATGGCCGTGACAGCCCGGCCCTGGTCAGTCAGCGCCATCACTCTGTCGCGGATCTCTCCGCGCAGGGGATAGCTGTCCAGCATCACGAACTGCCCCGAAGACAGCCTGACCAGCGACGCCTGCGTGCCCACGTTCAGAACGCCGCCGATCCGCAGGTCGCCGCGGATCGACCAGAAGCCGTGTCCCAACTCGCGCAGCGCCTCGGTCATTGTCAGCCTCCGGGCAGGTTGCCGAAGTCGCGGGCATCAGGAACGGGCTGGCTGGTCTTGCCACAGATCTCGCGCAGGGCGGCCTTCATCCCTTCCTCCAGCGTCGGGTGATAGAAGGGCATCGACAGGATCTGCGGGGCCGTCGCACCACTCTCGATCGCCCAGGCAAGAAGATGCGACAGATGCTCGGCCCCCGGACAGCAGAGGTCGGCGCCGGTCAGGCGACCGTCTGCGTCGGCATAGACCGACATCACCCCCTCGGCCCGTGCCTCGGTTCGGGCGCGTCCCTGGTTGCCATAGTCTGACCGACCACAGATCGTCCCGTCCTCGGGCGCGGCGCCGACGCTGGCCACGGGCGGATCCGTGAAGGTCAGGGTGAAGGCCGTGTTCCGCTCGCTCGGCGCGACATTGGGGAAGGCGGCGGCATTGCGGCCCGCGATGGCCCCCTCGGTCGAGGCTTCGTGCAGAAGCGGCACGTCGGCGTCGGCATCGCCCGCGATGAAGACCGCAGACTCGCCGCATTGCATCGTCCGACGGTCGAAGGCCGGAGTGCCGTGATCGTCCAGCGTCAGGCCTGATCGGGCCAAGTCCAGCCCTTTGAGGTTCGGGGGCCGCCCGGTCGCGACCAGGACATGGCTGAAGACGGCGCGACCCGGATCGTCGCCCGTCCAGTCGATCCGGATGCCGCCATCAACCACCTCGGCCGAAGTCTCGCATCCCAGCCTCAGCGTCAGGTCCCGCGACACCGCCTCTTTCAGCGCGTCGTGGACGGCCGCGCAGCGCGCCTTGGCCAGCGTCGTGGAGGTGTCGAAAAGGGTGGCCTTCACGCCAAGCCGTCCCATCGCCTGCGCCATCTCCAGCCCGATCGGCCCGCCGCCGATCACGGCCAGCCGTTCGGGCAGGTCCGGGATCTCGAACAGCGTCTCGGTGGTCAGAACTCTGGGCCCCAGGTTGCGGAACGGCGGGGGGATCATCACCTCCGACCCGGTGGCGATCACGATAGCGCGGCTGGTGATCCGGCGCCCGTCCTCCAGGACCAGCTGGCCGGGACCTTCGAATCGGGCCCGGCCGGTCACGGCGATCCCTTCGGGAAGGTCGTCGAAGGTTTCCTTGGTAAAGGCGACGAAGCGGTCACGTTCCTCACGGACTCGCGCCATGACGGCGGGACCGTCGATGGCCAGATTGCCGGGATTGACGCCGAAGACCGGGGCGTGGCGCACCGCATGCGCGGCATGGGCTGCCGCGATCAAGAGCTTCGATGGCATGCATCCCGTGTTGGCGCAAAGCGTCCCGCGGAACCAGGGGTCGATCAGCAACGTGCGTGCCCCTGCCTTGCGGGCTGCGCGTTCGGCTGCAATGCCGGCGGTGCCGGCGCCGATCACCGCGACGTCGCAGGTCAGGTCCTGACGCTCGGCCATCACGGCAGGGCGACCGGGTGGGCGGGGCAGGGGGTCATGGGCGCTCCGGCAGGGTGAATCTGCATCTTCAACCAAGGCAACGGCCGCACCGTTCCCCGCCAATCCTTCACGGGGCCGTGATCGGGAGCGATCTAGAGGTAGTTGCGCGCCACCGCGATGGCGACAGCCTGCGTGCGGCTTTTCGCACCCAGCTTGGCGCAGGCCTTCAGCGCCCGCTGCTTGACTGTGGATTCGGCGATGCCCAGCTGTGTGGCCGTCTCCAGCTGGCCGTGGCCGTCGCGGAAGCAGCGCAGCACGTCCAGCTCGGCCGGGGTCAGGGCGGCGCGGTTCAGCACGAGGTCCGTCCAAAGGTTGAAACGCGCCACGCAGGCGGCGATTTCGTCATCGGTGAATTCCCGGTCGGGATGCGAGAGGGTCAGGAACGACCGCTTGCCCGCCACCTTGCGAGAGATGGCGACGCCGTAGTTCAGCTTGAACTTCTTGGCCGCCTGCATGACGCCCCGCAGGTCGGGGATGCGCACCTCCGACCAGCGGGCGGCGCCGTCGTGGGTCATTGTCCACATTGCGATCGGGTCGCCGAAGAAATAGTTCCGCTCCTCGTAGATCGCGCGCCAGGCGTCGGGATAGCCGTTGAACAGGTGCTCCGGCCCCCGGAAGGTCAGGTTGAAGCCCATGATCCAGCCGGTCGGGGCCAGCGCATGCATCTGCGCAATCTCGTCATCGAAATTCGGGATCAGGTCGTGCAGCATTCTGGCCCTCGGGTCGGCATGGTCGGACCGTATGTCTTTTCGGACATAATGAAAAGGCAGGTCACGACGATTTCACGCGACAAGCCACAGCGCCGGGCCCATCTCATTAAGACCCGTTAACAAGGAGAATGAGAATGGGAATCCGTGAACCGAAGCTCGCCACGGCTGAATTCAGCCGCGACATGGTCGAGACGATGCTGACGTATTTCGACGCCTATGCCGACGACGACGGCGTCCTGAAGGTCGAGGTCACCTCGTGGGGCCTGTGGCTGCCCAACAAGATCACCGGCGGCCGCCAGTTCCTCGGCCTTGCCAAGCTTCCGGACGGGGTGCGGCAATGAGGGACGAAATTACTGTCACGACCGCCAGTGACCTCAAGGTCGAGGTCATCAACCTGCCCTATGACATGGCCCGCTTCGACCTGGTCACCAGCTTCCTCAGACTGCGCAAGCAGATCTTCGTGGACCGCATGGCCTGGCCGCTGCACCATGCCGAAGGGATCGAGTTCGAGCAGTACGACACCTTCGACACCGCCTACGTGATCGCCCACCAGGACGGGCGCGCCGTCGGCGGGGCGCGGCTGAAGCGGACGGACTGTTCGTTCGGCGGCGGCAAGGTCGTCTATTCCTACATGATCCGCGACGCGCATCTCGGGCTGTTGCCCGGGATGCCCACGAACCTCTGCCACGAGGAGCCGCCGGTCGATGCCCAGGCCTGGGAACTGACGCGCTTTGCCGCCCTGCCCATACCGGGCCTGGCCGAGCGTATCCTGGACGTGTCGAACGACTATCTGCACCGGGTCGGCGCCACGGATTGCCTGTTCCTGGGGCCGCCCGCCTTCCTGCGGATGGCGACGCGCCTCGGCTGGACGCCGCGGCCGATGGGCGACCTGGTGTCGAACGACGACGGCAAGTTCCTGGCCTTCGCTTGCGCGGTGCGCGAACCGGTGCCGGGCACCGTCTCGCACTAGGGGACGGTCAGCAGCCTGATGCCCGGCCGGGGGAGATCTCCGGCCGGGCCTCGGTCCGCTGCATACGCGCCGCGCCAAGACGGGCGCGGATGGCGCGCGACAGCGCGTCGATACCGACCGTGACCAGCGCGGTCGCGACAAGGATGACGACGGCTCGGTCGATGCGCAGCTCGGCGATGGCATCGTCAAGATAAAAGCCCAACGTCGCGATGCCGAGGATGCCCATGATGGCGGATTCGCGGATGATGATCTCCCACCGGTAAAGGCAGAGGGCGACGAAGTTGCCGAACAGGCGCGGCACGATCTCCCACCCCCACAGCGTCAGCCCGCGCGGCGCGTCGGGTCGCAGGGCCAGCACCTCGGCCTGCCGTCCCAGAAGATGGCCGATGATCGCCCCGTTGTGCAGGCCAAGCGCCAGGATCGCGGGCAGCATCGACGGCCCCCAGACCTGCAGGAACAGATAGGCCAGCATGTATTCGGGGAACGACCGCAACACGACCAGCAGCAGGTGCCCCGCGGCGGCGCCGATGCGCCCGCTGACGCGCGGCACGATCAGCGCCTGGCCGAGGAACGCCACCGCACCCGCGACGACCAGCGCCAGCTGCGCCACCACCAGCGTCGCCGCCAGGCCGGGCAGGATCGCCGTCGCGGTCAGGTCCCACAGCCAGGGCCATAGCCCCGCCGGATCGCCCTGCCGCAGGGGCGCCGGCACGATGTCCTGCGACAGGAACCGCCACAACGCGCCGCTGCCCATCGGAGGAGAGCTGATCTGCGACAGCATCGCCACCGCCGCGGCAAGCCAGGCCAGAGCCAGTCGCGGCCGCATCCAGACACGGACGCTGGCGATCAGTGCGATATAGATGACCATGACCGCCCCGGCGGCCCCGTATTCGCCCTGCCTGAAGAAGCTGTCCAACTGGAACCCGAGCGTCGGCAGACCCACGAAGCCCAGCACCGCCGACGACCGCAAGCCGCATTCCAGGCGGTAGAGCGCATAGCTGACCATCTGCGTCCGGGCCAGGGGGGCGCGCGCCCACAGGAAGCGCGTCAGCGGATCGACCCCTTGCCCCAGCCAGTCGGCGGGGCGCCGGTCGGATTCGTCCAGGATCTCGGACAGGACCTTGGCGAAGATCCCGGCATAAGGCAGCGCGATGGCCAGAAGCCCCGTCCAGACGCTGATGCCCCACACCTGCATCAGGATCAGCGCCCAGAACAGCTCGTGCACCGACCGAAGCCCGATGGCCAGCCAGCGCACCGGGCGCAAACGATAGAAGGGCGCCATGCAGAGCCCCGCCAGGCCGCCGATGGCCACGCCCGCGATGGCAAAGGCCACGGTCAGCGCGACGGCGCGGAAAATCTGCTCGATGGCCGAGAAGTCGGGCGACAGAAAGCCGCGCGCCATGCGCGACAGCGTGGCCCAGGGGTCGTGACCCGCCATCGTCAGGTCGGCCAGCGGCAGGCACAGCGCCGCGACGATCAGAAACCCGGCGACGACGCCCGTGCGTGACAGCCTAGCGTGCATAAAGCGCCTCGATCCGCGCGGCGTCCAGATCGGCCACCGCCAGGTCGAACAGGAACGTGCCCTGGCGCAGCCCGATGACCCGCGTCGCGAAGGCGCGGGCGATGGCGACGTCGTGCAGCGCCAGGACGGCGGTCGGGAAGGCGTCGCGAATGGTCGCCGCCAGCGCCTCGGCCTGCCGGGGATCGACCGCCGACAGCGGCTCGTCCCCCAGGATCAGGTCGCCGCCCCGGTGCAAGGCGCGGGCCAGGGCAACGCGCTGCTTCTGCCCGCCGGAAAGGGCCTCGACGGGGCGGTCGGCCTCTGGCGCAAGGCCCACGCGCGACAGATCGGCCAGCGCAGCCTGCCGGTCGACACGAGAAGGCCTGACCAGCGTGCGAAGGTTGCGCCACGCCCCGTGATCGTCCAGCCGGCCCATCAGGACGTTGCGCAGGGCCGACAGTTGGGGAACCAGCGCCGCGTCCTGCGGCACCAGGGCCACGCGCCGGTCCGGCGCCGCAGAGGCATGCAGCGCCGCCAGCAGCGTCGATTTTCCCGACCCGCTGCGGCCCAGCAGCGCGACCCGTTCGCCGGCCGCGACGTTCAGGCGCACCCCCCGAAGGACCGGCGCGCCGCCATAGCTCAGGTCGGCACCGTCAAGTGCCAGCATGGCTTATTCCAACAGGTCCAGCTGACGGCCGACTTCCTCGATCGCGACATAATCTTGGTTATCAGCCGGAATGAAGGCATTCCTCGGAAAGGCCGCCAACAACTCGGGATTGTCCATGCCCACCAGGGCCGCCTGCACCTTGTCGGCGAAGCCTTCGCCCCACCGTTCGTCCACATCGCCGCGGATGGTCCAGTTGTAGTCAGGATACGGCGGCGTCTGCCAGATGACCTTGGCGGTTTCGACCTCGGGGGCGCCATCGGCCACGGCCTGATCATAGACCGCGAAGTTCAGCGCGCCGACCTGCCACGCCCCGGACGCGACCAGCCGCAGGGTCTGGCTGTGATCTCCCGAGAACCCGACGCGAGCGAAGAAGTCCTCCGGAGCCTCGCCGGTGTTCTCGCGGATCGCGTGCTCCGGCATCAGCCGTCCCGAGGTCGAGGTCTTGGCCCCGAAGGTGAAGGACATGCCGCGCGCTTCCTCGGGAAAATCCTCCGACGCGGTCAGGCCCGTGTCGGTGTTGGCGATGAAATAGCTGACGAACTGCGTGTCCTCGTCGCCCTGGGCGATTGCCCGTGCCCCGGGCACCAGCAGCCGCGCCTGAACGCCCGACAGGCCACCGAACCAGGCCAGCTGCACCTGGTCGTTGCGGAAGGCAGTGACGGCGGCGGGATAGGATTTGACCGGCACGAACTGGACCGGAACCTCCAGCTCCTCGGACAGGTATTCCGCCACGGCGTCGAAGCGTTCGGCAAGCCGGGTCTCGTCCTCGTCGGGGATGGCCGAAAAATAGAGTGTGTCCTGCGCGGCAGCGGCGCCCGACAGGGTCAGGCAGGCTGCAACGAGTGAGGCAAAACGACGCGGGTTCATCAGGGGCACCTTTGTGGCTTGGAGTCGACAGGGCGAATACGACGGGCCGGGCCTCGTGCCGTGTTCAAGCCCCCGACATGCGGCGTGCCCTCCGGCCCGAGCGCGCCCGGCGCATCGGCTTGCGCGGCCCTTCTATCGCGGCCCCCGCCCCGCGCGCAAGCCGCCGGATCTTGACTTGGCAGATGGGGCGGATGATCATCAAGCTGTACCTATCATGACGACAGGCAAAGGGGGGTCCCAATGAACATCGACCTTTCGCGCCGCGGCTTTCTGAGGCTGGCGGGTGCGGGGGTTGCGGCAACGTCGCTCGGAGCCATGGGCTTCGGCGAGGCCGAGGCAGCCGAGGCCGCGCATGTGCGCGCCTTCAAGCTGGCCACGACGACGGAAACGCGCAACACCTGCCCCTACTGCTCGGTCGCCTGCGGGATCATCATGTATTCCAAGGGTGACGTGAAAGCCGGCGAAACCGCCGAGCTTCTGCACATCGAGGGCGATGCCGACCATCCGACGAACCGCGGAACGCTGTGCCCCAAGGGTGCGGCACTGAAGGACTTCGTCCATGCCCCCACCCGCCTGACGCAGCCGCGCATCCGCAAGCCCGGTGCCGCCGAGTGGGAAGAGATTTCGTGGAACGACGCGCTCGACCGCATCGCCCGCGCGATCAAGGACGACCGCGACCAGAACTTCATCGCCACCAACGAGGCCGGGACCCCGGTCAACCGCTGGACGACGGCGGGATTTTTGGCGGCCTCGGCCACGACTAATGAAACCGCATGGCTGACCTACAAGACGGTCCGCTCCATGGGGATCGTCGGCTTCGATAACCAGGCGCGCGTCTGACACGGCCCCACGGTGTCCAGTTTGGGCCCGACCTTCGGCCGCGGTGCGATGACGAACGCATGGACCGACATCAAGAATACCGACCTCGTGGTCGTCATGGGCGGCAACGCCGCTGAAGCCCACCCCTGCGGCTTCAAGTGGGTGACCGAGGCCAAGGCGCATCGCGGCGCCCGGCTGATCGTGGTCGACCCGCGTTACACCCGCACCGCCTCGGTGTCGGATTATTATGCGCCCATCCGTCCCGGCACGGACATCGCCTTCCTGATGGGGGTGATCCGCTGGTGCATGGACAACGACAAGGTGCAGTGGGAATATGTACGCAACTTCACCAACGCGAGCCTTCTGGTGCGCGAGGACTTCGGCTGGTCCGATGGCCTGTTCACCGGCTATGACGAGGAAAAGCGCGACTTCGACAAGTCCAGCTGGGACTATCAGATCGGCGACGACGGCTTTGCGCTGACAGACCCGACGCTGCAGGACCCCCGCTGCGTCTGGCAGCTTCTGCGCAAGCATTTGGATGTCTATACGCCCGAATTCGTTGAAAACGTCACCGGCACCCCGCGTGACAAGTTCCTGACCATCTGCCAGATGATCGGCGAATGCAGCGCGCCGGACAAGGTGATGACCTCGATGTACGCGCTCGGCTGGACGCAGCATTCCAAGGGCGGTCAGAACATCCGTGGCATGGCGATGCTGCAGCTGATCCTGGGCAACATCGGCGTCCGGGGCGGCGGGATGAACGCGCTGCGCGGCCATTCCAACATCCAGGGCCTGACCGACATCGGCCTGATGTCGAACCTGATCCCGGGATATCTGAACATCCCGACCGAGAAGGAGGTCGACTGGCAGACCTATCTGTCGACGCGGGAATTCAAGCCGCTGCGGCCGGGTCAGACCAGCTATTGGCAAAACTATTCCAAGTTCATGGTCAGCTTCCTCAAGGCGATGTGGGGCGATGCCGCCACCGCCGAGAATGACTGGGCTTATGAATACCTGCCGAAGCTGGATGTCCCCGCCTATGACATCCTGCGCATGTTCGAGCTGATGGACCAGGGCCGGGTGAACCTCTACTTCTGCCAGGGCTTCAACCCGATGCTGTCGATTCCCAACCGGGAAAAGATCACGCGGTCGTTGTCCAAGCTGAAGATGCTTGTGGTGATGGACCCGCTGTCCACCGAGACCTCGCATTTCTGGCAGAACCACGGCATCCACAACGACGTGGACCCGTCCGCCATCCAGACCGAGGTGCTGGAGCTGCCCACGACCTGCTTTGCCGAGGATGAGGGCGCGCTGGTCAACTCGGGCCGCTGGCTGCAGTGGCACTGGCCGGGCGCGACGCCGCCGGGCGAGGCCAAGCACGACACCTGGATCATGGCGCAGATCTTCCTGCGCGTGCGTGAGCTTTACGCAAGCGAGGGCGGGGCCTTCCCGGACCCGATCCTGAACCTGACCTGGAACTATGCCGATCCCGAGGAGCCCCTGCCCGAGGAGCTGGCGAAAGAGATGAACGGCCGCGCCCTGGGCGACGTCACCGACCCGATCTCGGGTGCGGTGGTCGCGCAGGCGGGCCAGCAGCTGTCGGGTTTCGGCCAGCTGCGCGACGACGGCTCGACCATGGCGGGGTGCTGGATCTATTCCGGCAGCTGGACCGAGGACGGCAACATGATGGCGCGTCGGGACAATTCCGATCCGGGCGATGCCGGCATGTTCCTGAACTGGGCCTTTGCGTGGCCTGCCAACCGGCGGATCCTCTACAACCGAGCCTCGGCGGACCTGCAGGGCAAGCCATGGGACCCCGACCGCCTGCTGATCGCTTGGAACGGCGAGAAGTGGGAAGGGTATGACGTGCCCGACATCTCTCCCACCGCCAAGCCGACCGAGGTGGGGCCGTTCATCATGAACCAGGAAGGCGTCTCGCGCCTGTTCACCAGAGGCATGATGCGCGACGGTCCGTTCCCGACCCACATGGAGCCTTTCGAGACGCCCATGGCCAACGTGCTGAACCCGCGCATGCGTGGCAATCCGGTGGCCCGCGTCTTTGAAAGCGACGTGGCGAACCTTGGCACCAGCGACGAATTCCCCTTCGTCGCGACCTCGTACCGCCTGACCGAGCATTTCCACTATTGGACCAAGCACAACCCGGTGAACGCCGCATTGCAGCCGGAGTTCTTCGTGGAGATCAGCGAGGAACTGGCGGCCGAGCGTGGCATCGCCAAAGGCAGCCGCGTCCGGGTCTGGGGCAAGCGCGGAGAGGTCTGGGCCAAGGCGGTCGTCACCAAGCGGATCAAGCCGATGGTCTGCGGTGGCAAGCCGGTCCATGTGGTGGGCATCCCTCTGCACTGGGGCTTCATGGGCGCCGCGAAGAAGGGCTGGGGGCCGAACAGCCTGACGCCCTTCGTCGGTGACGCCAACACGGACACGCCTGAATTCAAGGCCTTCCTTGTCAACATCGAACCCGCAGCCGAGGAGCCGGTCGCATGAAGGACCTCGCCACCGCCCCCACGACCGCGGTTTCGAACCCGCCCGTCCAGCCGACCGAGGCCTATTTCGATGCGCGCGACGTCGTGCGCATCTCGGCCACGCGGGACGTGCCCCGGCCCGAGCGGCAGCTGGAGCCGGTCGCCAAGCTGATCGATGTCAGCAAGTGCATCGGCTGCAAGGCCTGCCAGTCGGCCTGCGTGGAATGGAACGACACCCATCCCGGCATCGGCGAGAACGTCGGGGTCTATGAAAACCCCCACGACCTGACGCCGGACATGTTCACCCTGATGCGCTTCAGCGAATGGGAGAACCCGGCCACGAACGAGCTGGAATGGCTGATCCGCAAGGACGGCTGCATGCATTGCGAGGATCCGGGCTGCCTCAAGGCCTGCCCGGCACCCGGCGCGATCGTGCAGTATTCGAACGGCATCGTCGATTTCATCCACGACAACTGCATCGGCTGCGGCTATTGCGTGACCGGCTGCCCGTTCGACATCCCCCGCATCAGCCAGGTCGACCACAAGAGCTACAAGTGCACGCTCTGTTCCGACCGGGTCGCGGTGGGCCAGGGTCCGGCCTGCGCCAAGGCCTGCCCCACGCAAGCCATCGTCTTCGGCACCAAGGAGGACATGAAGGTCCACGCCGCCGAGCGGATCGAGGACCTGAAGTCCCGCGGCTACGAGAACGCCGGCCTCTACGATCCGCAGGGCGTCGGCGGGACGCACGTCATGTATGTGCTGCACCATGCCGACAAGCCGGGCATCTATGCCGATCTGGAGGAGAACCCCCGCATCTCTCCCATCGTCGAGGGCTGGAAGGGTGTCACCAAGACCGCGGGCCTTGCCGCGATTGGTCTGGCCGCGCTCGGCGCGACTTTGCATGGCCTCTTCTCTCGGGGCAACGAGGTCGATGACCATGACACCCAGGCGGCGGATGCTCTGGTCAAGGGCCGCGATCCCGAAGACACCCACGGAGGTCAGGCCTGATGGCGCCGCGTCCCTATTATTCCGAACGCGGCGACCGGATCGACGGCCTGGCCCCGGTCACGGTCAGCCGCTATCGCGGCTTCACCCGCGCCAACCACTGGGTCACCGCCTTGGCGCTGATCGTGCTGGCGCTGTCGGGGCTGGCGCTGTTTGACCCGGCGCTCTACTTCCTCACCGGCCTCTTCGGAGGCGGGCAGACGACGCGCTGGTTGCACCCGATCGTGGGCGTGGTGCTGTTCTTCAGCTTCCTGCTGATGTTCGTCCAGCTGTGGCGCCTGAACATGCCCCGCCCCGAGGACACGACCTGGGTCACCAAGTTCGGCGACGTGGTCAAGGGAAACGAGGATGCGCTGCCGGAACTGGGCAAGTACAACCCGGGCCAGAAATTCGTCTTCTGGGCAATGACCGGCCTGATCGTCGTGCTGATCGTCACGGGCGTGCTGATCTGGCAGCAGGTTGTGGGCCAGTGGGTCAGCGTTCCGGTGCGCCGCGTCGCGGTTCTGGTGCACGCGATCTCGGCGGTGCTGATCCTTCTGGTGTTCATCCTGCATGTCTATGCCGCGATCTGGACCCGCGGGACGCTGCGCGCGATGACCCGCGGCAACGTCACAGGCGGTTGGGCCTGGCGCCACCACCGCAAATGGCTGCGAGAAGTTGCCAGCCGTGACAACAAGGGCCCGGCAGAGTAATCTGCCGGCCACCACCGCCGACATCCCCTGTGGCCGGTCGGCCCGGAGAGACAGATGACCACGACCATCCAGCCCGATCCCTCGGCCATCGGCGGCGTCCCGAAGGCGCCCCTGGCCTTCCTGCCGGACCCCGCGCGCCTGTTCGCGACCCGCGCCAAACGCCTGAGGTTCCTGGCCGACAGCGGCAGCAACCTGGCCCCCTATCTGCGTTTCCTGGCCGATCTTGTCGATCTGCAGGGGCATCTGGTGGACGATCTGCCGCCCGTCACGCCGCTGCCTGCGGAACGCATGCGCCTGGCGCGGGAAAGCCGGATGCCGCCGATCGATCGACAGTCACTGGCGACCAGCCCGTGCCTGCACGGCACGCTGGACAAGGTCTTGGAGGGCGCTGCGCGGATCGACATGCCCAAGGCTGCGCGCATGGCGCTGACCGCCGTGACCTCGGCGCCGTTGCCCGACCGCCACCGGATGATCGAGAACGTGCTGGCCGACGTCATCCCCGGCGACAGCGTTGCGCCGCACCTGTTCGTGGCGGTGGCGGTTCAGCTCCATGCCGCCCGGCTGGCCGCTACGCTGGATGCGGCGCAACTGGTCCCGATCCGAACCGGCACCTGCCCGTCCTGCGGCGGTCGACCGGCGACCTCCAGCGTGATCGGCATCGGCGGGCTGGACGGAGTCCGCTATGCCGCCTGCGCCTGCTGCCAGACCCAGTGGAACGAGGTGCGACTGACCTGCCTCTGCTGCGGTTCGACCGCGGGCATCAGCTATCGCAGCGTCGAGACGGTCGATGCCACCGTCAGGGCCGAGGTCTGTTCGGACTGCGACAGCTGGGTCAAGATCCTCTATCAGAATCGCAACCACAGCCTTGAACCCGTGGCCGACGACGTCGCCAGCCTTGGCCTAGACCTGATGATGCGGGACACGGACAAGCGGCGGGGCGGCTTCAACCCGTTCCTGACCGGGTACTGATGCCGGGCTATCGCGCCCTGCCCTCGGTCGACCAGCTGCTGCAGTCCGACGCCGGGCGGCGGCTGACCGAGAACCACGGTCGGCAGGCGGTCACCGCCGCGATGCGCCAGCGCTTGGACGCGGCCCGCCAAGCCATTCGCGACGGCGCCGACGGCGCGGCCGAGGCCGCCCGCCTGCCGCATCTGGTCGCCGCCGACCTTGCCGGCCAGGCGGCCACCCAGCTGCGCCCGATGCTGAACCTGACCGGCACCGTGCTGCACACAAACCTGGGTCGCGCGATCCTGCCGGATGAGGCCATCGCCGCCGCAAACGCCGCGATGGCCAGCCCCCTCGCCCTGGAATACGACTTGCAGACCGGCGAACGCGGCCAGCGCGACGACCACCTGCGCGGCCTGCTGTGCGAGCTGACGGGGGCCGAAGATGCAACCGTCGTCAACAACAACGCCGCCGCCGTGCTGATCGCGCTGAACACCTTCGGGCAGGGCCGCAACTCCATCGTGTCGCGGGGCGAGCTGATCGAGATCGGCGGTGCCTTCCGCCTGCCCGACATCATGGCCCGCGCCGGAACGCGCTTGGTCGAGGTCGGGACGACGAACCGGACCCACCTGCGCGACTATCAAGACGCACTGTCGGACGTGGCGGGTCTGATCCTCAAGGTCCACACGTCGAATTACCGGATCGAGGGCTTCACGGCCGAGGTTCCCGCCCCCCAGCTCGCGCCCCTTGCGCGGCAGGCCGGCGTGGTCCTGTTGAACGACCTCGGCGCGGGGTCTCTGATCGACCTGTCGCAATGGGGCCTTCGGCGCGAACCTACCGTGGCCGAAGCCGTGGCCGAAGGGGCTGACCTGGTCACTTTCTCGGGCGACAAGCTGCTGGGGGGGCCGCAGGCGGGCTTCATCGTCGGACGGCGCGACCTGATCGCGCAGATCAACCGCAACCCGCTGAAGCGCGTCCTGCGCTTGGACAAGATCCGCATTGCCGCGCTTCAGGCCACGCTGCGGCTTTACCGCGACCCGGACCGGCTGGCCGCGCGCCTGCCGGTGCTGCGGATGCTGTCGCGGCCCCTGGACGACATCGCGGCCCAGGCCCGGCGTCTGGCCCCGCAGGTGCCGGCGCTGCTGCCCGAGGGATACGGCGCCGCGCCTTGCGACTGTGAAAGCCAGATCGGGTCGGGCGCGCTGCCGACCGATACCATCCCTTCGGCGGGGTTGCGGCTGACGGGACGCGGCGGCGATGCGCCCGACCGGCTGGCGGCCTGGCTGCGCGTCCTGCCCCGCCCCATCGTCGGCCATATTAGCGACGGAGCGCTGATCCTGGACCTGCGCTGCCTGGGCGACGATGCCGACCTTCTGAACGCTCTGTCCCAATCATGATCGTCGGCACCGCGGGACATATCGACCACGGCAAGACCGCCCTGGTGAAGGCCCTGACCGGAACCGACGCCGACCGGCTGGCCGAGGAGAAGGCACGGGGCATCACCATCGACCTGGGCTTTGCCTATGCCGACCTCGGCGGCGGCACCGTCACGGGCTTCGTGGACGTGCCGGGTCACGAGCGTCTGATCCACACGATGCTGGCCGGCGCGGGCGGGATCGACCTGGCGCTTGTCGTGGTCGCCTGCGACGACGGTATCATGCCGCAGACCATCGAACACCTGGCCATCCTGAACCTTCTTGGCCTGTCGCGCGGGATTGTGGCGCTGACCAAGGCCGATCTGGCCGAACCGCCCCGCCGGGCCGAGGTGGCGGGGCAGATCCATGCGGCGCTGGCGGGCAGCCAGCTGTCGGACGCGCCGATCATCCCCGTCTCGACCGTCACCGGCGAAGGGATCGACGATCTGCGCCGCACCCTGCGCAAGGCCGAGGCCACCACCACTGCCCGCGCCGCGGACGGACCGTTCCGTCTGGCCGTCGATCGCAGCTTCACCCTGCAGGGCACGGGAACGGTCGTCACCGGCACGGTTCTTTCGGGGCAGGTCGCCCTGGGCGATCAGGTAACGCTCAGCCCGTCGGGGCTGTCGGCGCGGGTCCGGGGGATCCACGCGCAGAACCGGCAGGCGGCGCGGGGTCTTGCGGGCCAGCGATGCGCACTGAACCTGGCCGGAGAAGCCATCGCCAAGGACAGCATCCAGCGCGGCGACATCGTCCTGACCCCCGCGCTTCACGCCCCAACCGACCGCATCGACGCGGAACTGTCCGTCATGGCATCGGAACCCAAGCCCGTCGGTACCTGGTTCCCGGCCCGCCTGCATTGCCACGCGGCCGAGGTCGGCGCGCGGATCGTGCCGCTGGCCGATCCCATCGCCCCCGGCCAGGGGGGCCCGGTGCAGATCGTGCTTGACCATCCCTTGGCAGCCGCCGTCGGCGACCGGTTCATCCTGCGCGACGTCTCGGCCAGCCGCACCATCGGCGGGGGGCGCTTCCTGGACCTTCGACCACCCGCCCGCAAGCGCCGGACGCCGGAACGGCTGGCCCTGATAGCCGCGGCTGGCGCCCCCGATCCTGCAGCGGCGCTTGTCGGAATGCTGCGGGTCGCGCCGGTGGATCTGCCCGTCTTCACCCGCGACCGAGGCCTGACTGCCGAACAGGCGGCAACTGCCCTCGCCCGCGCCGACGGCACGACGATGGGTGGGCTGATCCTGTCCCGCGCGCAAATGGAAGACCTGCGGCAGGGTCTGCTGGACCAGCTGGCACAGTTCCACGCCGACAACCCCGACCTGCCGGGGATGGGCCGCGAAAGGCTGCGTCTGTCGCTGACCCCGCGGCTGTCGAAGGATGCGCACCTGGCGTTCCTGCGCTGCGCCTCTGAAGCGGGCGCCGTTGTCATGGATGGCGCGTTCCTGCGCCTGCCCGGCCACGAGGTTCGTCTGACGCCCGAGGACGAGGCCCTGTGGGAGAGCATCCGCCCCGCCCTTCTGGGCGAGATGTGCTTTCGCCCGCCACGCGTCCGCGATTTTGCCGGCACCCTTGGCGTCGATGAAAGGGAGGTTCGACGCGTCCTGAAGCTGACCCAGAAGCTGGGCCGGACCGACCAGATTGCGCAGGACCACTTTTTTGCGCGCGAGGTGACGGCGCGGATGGTCGCGATCCTGCGCGATGTGGCCGAACAGTCGGCGGACGGGTGGTTCACCGCAGCCGCCTTCCGCGACCGTGTCCAGAACGGCCGCAAGGTCGCCATCGAGATCCTGGACTTCTTCGACCGCCACGGCGTTACGCTGAGACGTGGCGACCTGCGGCGCCTGAACCCGCACCGACTGGACCTTTTTGGCTAGAGCGTGACACCCCCCTGCTCGATCACCGCCTCCATCGCGACATAGCTGGAGGTGGCGTTGACATGCGGCAGGGACGAGATCTTCTCGGCCATGATGCGGCGGTAATCGGTCATGTCGCGCGACCTGACCTTTAGCAGGTAATCGAAGCCGCCTGCGATCATGTAGCACTCCTCGACCTCGGGGATCAGGCGGACGGCGGCGTTGAACGCCTCCAACGCCTTCTGCCGCGTGTCGGTCATGCGCACCTCGACATAGGTCACATGGGTCAGGCCAAGCCGCACCGGCGACAGGATCGCACGGTATCCGGTGATCAAGCCCGCATCCTCGAGCTGCTTGATCCGCAGCGCCACTGGGGTCTTCGACAGGCCCACCTTGCGCGCCAGCTCGGTCACCGGAATGCGGGCATTGGCGGTGAGTTCCGCCAGGATCCGGCGGTTCATCGGGTCCAGAAGTTCGTTCATCCTGTCACAGCCGCTGAATTTGGTCCGTTGGCCTGATGAACTACATGAACTTGGTCACATCGTCCAGATGACGCGCTGTATGATTGGCAGGACAGTCGAAGGGGACCTTCCATGTATGATCTCGATCCAACCGACCTCGGCCTGAACGCCAAGTTCCAGCCGGAAGGGCCCCTTCTTGACCGCCTGATCCGCGAAGCGGCGCTGTCCGATCAGATCCGCGCCCGCATCAGTGCCCGCGCCGCCACGCTGATCCGCCGCATCCGCGCCGAATCGAAGCCGACCATGATGGAACTGATGCTGGCCGAATACGGTCTGTCGACGCGCGAAGGCATCGCCCTGATGTGCCTGGCCGAGGCGATGCTGCGCGTCCCCGACCGCGCCACCATGGACGCCCTGATCGAGGACAAGATCGCCCCGTCCGACTGGGGCCGGCATCTGGGCGAGAGCTCGTCCAGCATGGTGAACGCGTCGACCTGGGCGCTAATGCTGACGGGCCGCGTTCTCGAGGACGCACAGCCCGGCCTGGCCGGCACGCTGCGCGGCGCGATCCGCCGCCTTGGAGAGCCGGTGATCCGCACCGCCGTCACCCGCGCCATGCGCGAGATGGGCCGCCAGTTCGTTCTGGGGCAGACCATCGATGCCGCGCTGGATCGGGCGAAGGGCCAGGAAGCCAAGGGCTATTCCTACAGCTATGACATGCTGGGCGAGGCGGCGATGACCGCCCGCGACGCGGACCGCTATGCCGCCGAATACCGCAGGGCCATCTCGGCGATCGCCGGGTCCTGCACGAAGGGCTCGGTCCGCAGGAACCCCGGCATCTCGATCAAGCTCTCGGCGCTGCATCCACGCTACGAGGTCGCGAACGAAGCCCGCGTGATGGCTGAACTGGTGCCGGTCGTGCTGGAGCTTGCGCAGCAGGCCAAGGCCGCGAACATGGGCCTGAACATCGACGCCGAGGAGCAGGACCGCCTGGCCCTGTCGCTGAAGGTGATCGAGGCGGTGCTGTCGGACGCCTCGCTGGCGGGCTGGGACGGGTTCGGCATCGTGGTGCAGGCCTATGGCAAGCGCGCCGGCGCGGCCATCGACCAGTTGCACGCGCTGGCCGCGCGGCTGAACCGGCGCATCATGGTGCGCCTGGTCAAGGGCGCCTATTGGGACACCGAGATGAAGCGCGCCCAAGTCGAGGGCATGCCCGGCTTTCCGCTGTTCACGTCGAAGACGGCGACGGATGTCAGCTATATCTCTCTGGCGGCCAAGCTTCTACGGATGTCCGACCGCATCTATCCGCAATTCGCCACCCACAACGCCCATTCGGTGGCGGCCGTCCTTGAACTGGCGGGGAACCTCGGCGCGGCCGAAGGGACGTTCGAATTCCAGCGCCTGCACGGCATGGGCGAGCGCCTGCACGACATCGTGCTGCGCGACCATGGCACCGCCTGCCGCATCTATGCCCCCGTCGGCGCGCATCAGGACCTCTTGGCCTATCTGGTGCGCAGGCTGCTGGAAAACGGCGCGAACTCCAGCTTCGTCAATCAGATCGTGGATGAGGACGTCGCGCCAGAGGAAATCGCCCGCGACCCCTTCGAGGCGCTGTCCGACGCCCATGCGCCGCAGGCGCTGCTGGCACCCGCAGCCCTTTATGGCGAGGGCCGTGTGAACTCTCGGGGTTTCGACCTGACGGCCGAGGATGAACTGGCGCGCATTTTCGCCGCCCGCCGGGTGCCCATCGCCGACGCCGCCCCGGTGACGGTGACCGAGGCGACCGGCACCGCCGTCCCGGTGATCAATCCCGCAACTGGCGCCACCATCGCAGAGATCACCGAGGCCGACGAGGCCACCGTCGCCCGCGCCATCGACGCGGCCCGCCCCTGGGATGCCCCTGCCGCCACCCGGGCGCAAGTCCTGCGCCGCGCCGCCGACCTCTACGAGGTCGAGTTCGGCGCCATCTTCGGGCTTGTCGCGCGCGAAGCCGGCAAGACGCTGAACGACGCCGT
Organism: Pseudomonadota bacterium; assembly: GCA_036338635.1. Lineage (GTDB taxonomy): Bacteria > Pseudomonadota > Alphaproteobacteria > Rhodobacterales > Rhodobacteraceae > Paracoccus. The sequence continues at coordinate 26,626 of JAYZBS010000109.1, forward strand.
GGCCGAACTGCGCGAGGCGGTGGACTTCCTGCGCTATTACGCCCAGCAGGGCGAGGCGCGCAACGATCCCCCGCGGGGCATCATCGCCGCAATCAGCCCCTGGAACTTTCCGCTGGCGATCTTCACCGGCCAGATGGCGGCGGCGCTGATGGCCGGAAACGGCGTGCTGGCGAAGCCTGCCGAACAGACGCCGCTGATCGCCGCCTTTGCGGTGCGGCTGCTGCACAAGGCGGGCGTCCCGGCCACGGCGCTGCAACTGCTGACCGGCGATGGCGCCACCGTGGGCGCCGCGCTGACCCGCGATCCGCGCATCGACGGCGTCGTCTTCACCGGCGGCACCGACACGGCCCGACTGATCGCCACCAGCATGGCACAGCACATGCGCCCCGGCACGCCACTGGTCGCCGAGACCGGTGGCCTGAACGCGATGATCGTCGACAGCACCGCCCTGCCCGAACAGGCCGTGCGCGACATCGTCGCCTCCAGCTTCCGGTCGGCGGGCCAGCGCTGTTCGGCGCTGCGCTGCCTTTACGTGCAAGAGGATGTCGCCCCGCACCTGATCCGCATGATCAAGGGCGCGATGGACGAACTGACCGTGGGCGACCCGTGGGATCTGACGACGGACGTGGGCCCCGTCATCGATGCCGAGGCGCAGTCGGGGATCATGGCCTATCTGGCCGACCACAAGGACCGCATCCTGCACCAGCTGCCGGTGCCGTCGCAGGGCCATTTCGTCCCGCCGACGCTGATGAAGGTGACCGGCATCGAGGAGATGGACCGGGAGATCTTCGGCCCCGTCCTGCACATGGCGACCTACAAGGCGCGCGACCTAGACAAGGTCGTCGCGGCGATCAACGCCCGCGGCTACGGCCTGACCTTCGGCCTGCACACCCGGATCGACAGCCGCGTCCAGGAGGTGACCGAGGCGATCCACGTCGGCAACATCTACGTCAACCGCAACCAGGTGGGCGCGACCGTTGGCAGCCAGCCCTTCGGCGGCGAGGGGCTGTCGGGCACCGGCCCCAAGGCTGGGGGTCCGCTCTACCTGCCCCGCTTCTTCGCGCCTGCCGTGCCGCAGCCGGGAACGGCCTGGCAAGGCACCGACAGCGCGGAACGGCTTGCCAAGGAACTGGCCTCGCCCCCCGCGGCCCCGGCGCCCGAGGAGGTGCTGATGCCCGGCCCCACCGGAGAGCTGAACCGCCTGCAGACGCTGGCGCGCGGCCCTGTGCTTTGCCTCGGCCCCGGCCCGGACGCCACTGCCGCCCAAGTTCAGGCAGTTACCCGCGGCGGCGGCCAGGCCGTTCCTGCGGACGGGTTGGTTGATCCACAGTCGCTTCAGACGCTTCCCAACTTGGCCGCCGTGCTCTGGTGGGGGAACGAGCAGACAGGGCGCGCCCTTGCGCAGGCGCTGGCCCGCAGGCCGGGCCCGCTGGTGGCGCTGATCACCGCCTTGCCCGACCGCGCGCATCTCTGCCATGAACGGCATCTCTGCGTCGACACGACCGCCGCCGGCGGCAACGCAGCGCTTCTCGCAGGCTGAACTGCGTCAGCGGAGACCGGTGCCCGGTTCGGGCGCCGGTGCAGCCGCGCCTTCGCCACTAACCCGCGAGGTAAGAACCCGCGTCAAGCCCTTGCTGGCCTGCCCGATCACGGAGGGCACGCCGCATGCCGGCAGGTACTGCGCGACCTATCCGGCAAGGCGACACGGTTTCCCCCGCCCTGCCGGTCGATTGGCGCCTTAGTTCGAGGATGAACCGCTGCTGCCGGTCCGTTGCTGTTCGACGGCGTCCGAGACCGACATCTCGGGGCTTTCGCCGCAGAGGGTCACGACCTCGGCGATCGGGATCTCGAAGAGACCCGTGACGCGGACGACGGCAGGCTGATCGCCCTGCATGGCGTCGTCGCTGCCCGCCGCGGGGCTGTCGGCTGGAGCGCTGGTCCCTGTCTCCTGCCCCTCGCCCTGCGCCGTCATACTGCTTTCGCCCTCGGCCATCTGATCCGCATCGGCCGACTGGTTGGCATCGGCCGTCTGGGCTGCATCGGCCGGCTGGCCGGCATCGGACGCGTCGGCGCCAGAGGTCGCCGCGCCACCGGCATCCGTCGATCCGGATGCGCCCTCTGGCATCCCTGAACCGGACATTCCTGCAGCGCCAGACATACCGGCCTGCTGATAGCCCGATACGAAGTAAAGGACGCCGGGAATCAGCTGGCTGTCCATCGTGACGATATCGGCGCAGGTCACCTGATCCGCGCTGCGCTCGCCCATGGCGTCCTGCTGCATCCCGCCCTCTTGCGTCTGCGCCAATGCGGCGCCAGCAGGCAGGGTACAAAAGGCCGCGACGGCGGCAAGTCTTGTCGAGAATGTCATCGTACTTCCTCCATCCCAAGGCGCTTCTAATCCGCCGGGAACCGGAATGTTCCCGCCCCCCTCGCGGCAAAACCAGAAACATTCCGGCATCCGCAGCGTTTCGGGAACTGGACGCAAGGAGACATGACCCCATGCTGAAGCCAATTCTGGCCTTGCTACTGTCAGGCAGCGCCGTCGAAGCCCAAGATGCCGAGACGTTGAGCCGACACGCCCTGGATCTCGTGAATGAGGCCCGGCAGGAGCAGGGGCTGGGGTCGCTGGCCTTGGGCGACGATCTGGAAGAGGCGGCGCAGGCGCATGCTGCGGACATGCTGGAGCGCGACTTCTATGCGCATGTTTCGCCCGAAGGCGACGACGTGGCCGACCGCTATACCGATGCGGGCGGCAGCGAGTGGGAGCTGGTGGCCGAGAACATCGCCCGCTGCATCGGCTGCGACGTCCCGGCGGACCTCCAGCGGGTCGATGCGTTTCAGGAGGGGTGGATGAACAGCCCCGGCCACCGCGCCAACATCCTGGCCGAGGGGCTGGAGCGGTTCGGCTTCGCGACCGCGTCGGACGACCGGACCGTCTATGCCGTCCAGACCTTCGCCGGCCCCGGCACGTCCCGCGGCGAGGAACCGGGTCGGGCCGTCGATTCACAGGCCGCCGCCGAACTTGCGCTGCAGCGGATCAACGCCGCGCGGAAAGAGAACGGCCTGAAGCCCCTGCAGCTTGATCGTGGCCTCCAGCAGGCTGCGGCAGAACTGATCCCGGCTGACCTGCAAGGGTTCGCGCTGGATGATCTGGACAACCTGGGCGATGCGTTGCCCGAGGATGCTCTGCAGGGCTGGCGGCGCATCCAGACGATGGGCAGCACCTGCGGCGGCTGCGGCACCGAGCCGGTGGAGGGTGATGTCAGGGCGATCCTGGGCGACTGGCTGGACAGCGACAGCCCCTATCGCCAGCAGATCCTGCAAGAGGGGCTGACCGACGCCGGCATGATCCTGCGCGCGAACGGCCAGGGCCGGAAAGTCGCGCTTCTGCTGCTTGGCGAAGCCTTGTGAGCCGTCCCACATGCGGGCCGGTGGTCGTTAGCGCCGCAGAAGCCCGACCCGAGGGCGCCTATCTGACGCCCCGGCATTCCGGCGCAGGTCTGATCCGGCAGTCGTTGCCGCGTCTGAGGTTCACGGCCTGAAACTCGTGGTTGAGGGTGGGCATTAACCAAAAGAACGCAGGAGGATCCGGTATGTGGCAAGATCTCTCGCTGACAGTTCTGATCTGTGCATTCCTGGCGGCCGGAGCAGTCATCTTCTTGGCGGGGCTGCGGATGACCGGGCTGGCCGACAAGCTGGCGGATCGTACCGGCCTGGGCGAGGCGCTGATCGGCGGCGTCCTCCTGGGGGCGGCGACATCGCTCAGCGGGATCGTGGTGTCGGTGACGGCGGCGCTGGACGGCCGCTCGTCGCTGGCGTTCTCGAACAGCGTCGGCGGGATCGCGGCGCAGACCGTGTTCCTGGCACTGGCCGACATGTTTCACCGCAGAAGCAACTTGGAACATGCCGCGGCCGATCTGGGCAACGTCTTTCAAGGCATCACGCTGATGGTGCTGCTGACGCTGCCCTTTCTCGCAATGACGACGCCCGAGGTGGCAATCTGGGCCGTCCACCCCGTGACATTCGTGATCCCCCTGGCCTACGCCCTGGGCCTGGTCGCTGGCCGGCAGGTGCAGCAGTCGCCCATGTGGACACCGGTGGACACCTGCGACACCAAGACCGACCAGCCCGAGGAAGAGGACGAGGAGACGCGCAAGACCAGCACGACGCGCCTGTTCCTGACGTTCGCCCTGCTGATGTCACTGATGGGGGGCGCGGGCTATGTCATCGCCCGCACGGCGTCCGAGCTTGGTGACCGGGCGCAGGTCTCGGACACGCTGGTCGGCGTTCTGGCGACCGCGGTGGTCACGTCGCTGCCCGAGCTGGTGACAACGGTGGCGGCGGTTCGGCGCGGTGCCCTGCAGCTGGCGGTGGGCGGGATCATCGGCGGTAACACGTTCGACACGTTGTTCCTGGTCGCGTCTGACGTCGCCTATCGGGAAGGTTCGCTCTATCACGCGGTCCTGCCGCAGGACTATTTCTGGATCGTCTCGGCGCTCCTGATGACCGGCATCCTGATCGGCGGGCTGATCCTGCGACAGCGGCGCGGCCCCGGCCGCATCGGCGGCGAAAGCATGTTGCTGCTGCTCATCTATGCCGGTTCGGTGGCGGTGCAGGTGCTTGTCGCCGGGTGAATCACCGCGGTGCGACGTCCCGCAGGATCATCCCGCTGGCCGGCCGGGCCGGTAGGCGGTTCAGCGGCATCGACAGGTTTTGAGGGGGGACTGCGTAATGCATTTGCTCGACGAGCATGCGGGTGGCGCTGCGGATCGTGGCGACCGTCAGCTGCTCTCCGGGGCAGCGATGCGACCCAGCCACCTTGCCGCCGCCCTGCGGTACGAAGTCGAAGGCCTGGTCGCGCCAATCCGGGGCGCGGCAGGGGTCGAAGGCCATGGGGTCCGGAAAAAGGCGCGGATCGTGGTTCGTGCCGTGAAGATCCAGAAGCACCCAATCGCCCTTGCCGAAACGGTGCCCGTTCCAGTCGAAGTCGCAAAGGGCGACCCCTCCGATGACCGGAAAGAAGGGATAGAGCCGCCGAACCTCCTCGGCGAAGCGTTGGTAGAGATCGTCGCCAGCCCCCTGCAGCGCCGTCCGCCAGTCAGGGTGGTCGTGCAGCGCCAGCGCGGCGAACATGACGAAGCGGCCGATGGCGACGATCGGGCGCAGGATGTTCAGCAGCTCGACGGTGGCGGCATCCAGGCTCAGCAGTTGGCCGTCGGCATCCCGGAACCCGGCGATCCTTGCCGCCGGACTGTCCCGGCCGTCTTGGGCGCGCAGATCCTTCAGCAGCGCCCTGACGAACCGCTCGGCCGATCGCCTCCGTGCCAGCGCGACCACCATGCGCGGCCCCGGGTGGCCTGCATATTCGATCATCGAGGACAACTCTCGGCACAGGCGTTGCGGGTCCACGTCGTCCAGCGGCACGCCGGTCCATCGGCAGGCGGCGCGGGTCAGCACCAGGTTGACCTCATCCAGCAGAACGATCCGCGGCTGGCGCGACCAGCGCAGCATGGCGACCTGCCATTCGGCCTCGAAGATGTGCAGGAAGTCACGTTCGGCCTGTCTGCCCATGAGCAGTTCGATGAACAGCGCCTTGCGATGGCGATGGGCCGCCCCGTCCAGCATCTGCACGCTGCCCTTGTCCTGCAACAGCCGCAGGACCGTTGGCGGCATCGCCCCGCGCCGGGTGAAGCAGCCACCGCCATAGAACATTTGCGCCGCCGCCTCGCCCCGCAGGCAGGTGACCCGGCGCAGCATGATCCGCGTGCGGAAAATGTCCGTCTGAAGCGCGTCGCAGCGCGAACCGATGAAACGATAGCCCTCGCGCAGGAACGCCAGCGTCTGGTCGAACCCCGTTGTTCGCGGCACCGTCATGCCAGCGTCCTGCGCAGCGAACGTGCGATGCTGTCACAAGGAGGCGAAGCTTCGGTACGTATCCGGGCCCCTGCCATGGCTGCCATGTGCCGCTCGGGCGCGATCAGTGGATTAGCTGGGCCAGCTGTCCGGTGAGGTCGGCGGAGTTGTAGGCTGGATGCGCTCTGGATTGGGTGGTTCTTGGCCCCACAATCCATGGTCGCTGTCATCAGTTGCTGAACATGGACCGGCCAGCGTCCTGCAATGGACGCGGCCATAGAGCGTCCGATGAGCCTGCGGCTTGCATCGCATACTGGATTTCGACGGTCATCCGGCACTCCGCGACCGGCGGGCTGCCGCACGCCCTTCAGGCTCGACACCTGACAGGTCCGCAACAATTTTGCCAAATGCGGCCGCGCAGAAGGCGCGTCATTTGGCCTTCGACACTCCCGAAGGTGATCCCGGACAGTTCGGCTCATTCAGGGCTCCCTCGGCTGCTGGGTCGCTTCCTGCAGCGAACCGGGACGCGGGGTGAATGTTCCAGGATTGGTCGGCCGCCTTCTTCGGTGCCTGCCCCGAGACCCGAAAATACCGCTCTGAAACCGAAACCCCCGCCTTGCGAACGAATTCGGATGACGATGCGGCGGCATCCTGAGCCCTGAATACCTGCAGGACATTTCTCCGTGGGCTGCCCATGACGCCGAGGGACCAGATCTTTGGCGGCAGGCTGCGGCCCTCGAAGACGCGGCGCACCCCGAGGCGGGGTGCCCGGTCTGCGGCAACTGACCGCGACGATCGTTCACTGACCACAGCAGGGCGGCCGCAGGCGCGTTGGAACGCCACTGGGCGCGAGGATGAAGATGCCTGGACGACCGACGGGGGGCTGTCAGGCCCCCCGCGTCTCAAGGCGACTGCTTAGTCGAAGAACGCGAAGTTGTCCTTGGACAGGCTGCCCACGGCATCCAGCGTGGCAAGAAGGATCGCGTCGATATTCTGGTCGATCAGCCCGTCGCCGTCGGTGTCTCGGCCGCGACCATCCTCGTCGAACCAGAGCCGGTGAGCGTCGGTCTCGAAGACGAAGATGGGGCCTGCCGTGTTCGTCACATGGCTTGCCTGGTTCACAAGCTTGAAGCTGAACGAATCGACGTCGAATTCGGATTCCAGGACCGCCAGCTTGTCCGTACCCCGTCTGAAGTCCGTGATCGTGTCGTGCGGCCAGTACGGGTTCTGAGACAGGAAGCCGTCATCGCGTTCAAGGATGAAAATGTCCTGCCCAAGTCCGCCGGTCAGCCTGTCGGCACCCGAATCGCCGTCCAGGATGTCGTTGCCGCCACGGCCGTTCAGGACGTCGTCCTGCCCGCCGCCCCGCAGGGTATTGGCCGCGCCGTTGCCAAGAAGATAGTCGTCGTGCCCCGACCCGGTGATGTCCTCGACGTTGAAGATGCGGTCGTTCCTGGCCGCGCCCGCATTCGCGGTCTGGTTGGCCAGGTCGATATAGACCGACAGGTCCGCGTCATTGTAATCCAGCCAGTCATAGCCCGCGCCTCCATCGACGCGGTCGGACAGATAGTCCTCGGCGCGATAGAAGGACCCCAGGTGGAAGGTGTCCTGGCCAGCTTCGCCGAACATCCTGTCCGCGCCGTTGCCGTCGTTGAAGACGTCGTTCCCCGCACCGCCATAGGCGTGATCGGTCGCGGGTGAATCGTCGCTGTCGCCGTCGTCGAAGGTGTCGTTCCCGGCCCCGCCCCACAGCGTGTCCGCCCCAAGCTGGCCGTCGAGGACGTCGTTGCCGCCGCCGCCGGACAGCACGTCGTTGCCGCCACCGCCGTCGAGGCTGTCGTTCCGGCCCGCCCCCGTCACCCGGTCGATGCCGTCGCCACCGCTGAAGGCCAGCACCTCGAAGCCATCGACCACGGTGCCGTTGGCCAGCCGGGTCACTGCCTGCCCCTGGGCCGCAAGGTTGTAGGTGACGCCGATGTTGCTGTTCCAGACATAGCCGAAGGTCATGTGGATCGTGTCGACGACGCCCGCGCCGTCTCCTCCGATTGCCCTGTCGCCGATGCCGGCCCAGATCACGTCGCCCCCGGCCCCGCCTTCCAGATTGTCGAATTCCAGGCCGTCATCGCTGTCCAGATAATCGCCGGAATAAAGCTCGTCCGCGCCGGCGCCACCGCGGACCGTGTCCGAACCCGAGCCGCCCGCAAGCGTGTCGCGGCCCTGCGCGCCCTCGACGATGTCATTGCCTTCGTCACCCTTCTGGTGGTCGTTTCCATCGCCGCCATAGAGCCGGTCATTCAGGTCGCCGCCGGCCATCAGGTCGTCGCCCCGGCCACCGAAGATCACGTCGTTGCCCTTGGGATACCAATAGTCGTCGCCTTCGTCCCAATCGATATAGCCGACCAGGTCGCCATAGAGATAGTCGTTGCCGTTGCCGCCCTGCAGGGTGTCGTTCCCGTGGCCGCCATAGAGGTCGTCGTCTCCGCCACGCCCGTCCAGGCTGTCCGACCCCAGACCGCCCTGGAGTTCGTCCTTCATCTCCCATCCACTCAGCCGGTCGTTGAAGTCCGTCCCGCGGATCTCGTAGCGCTCGACATTCTGGACCTGGAAGCTTCCGGGCGCCGCATAGGTGGTCAGGTGGTCGCGGGCGTTGAAGATGATCGGCCCGAGCGCGGACTTGTAGCTGATCTCGAGAAGGTCGATCCCCGCGCCGCCGTTGATCCTGTCGCCCGTCATCTGCGACATCAGGCCAAGGACGAACCGGTCGTCGCCGTTGCCCCCGTCCATCGTGTCGCCGCCAGCGCCGCCGTCAAGGGTGTCGTCGCCCTCGCCCCCCAGAAGCAGGTCCGCCCCGTCGGCGCCCGATGAGGTATAGCCGTCACCATAGAGCCTGTCGTCACCATAGCCACCAACGACGGTGTCCGAGCCGGCCTGACCTTCCAGGTCATCGTCGCCGAACCCGCCCCTCAGGGTGTCCCGGCCTGCGCCGCCGACGATGTCGTCGTCGCCATAGCCGCCGTCGGCCAGGTCGTTGCCAGCCCCGGCATCGGCATAGTCGTCCCCGTCGCGCAGGTTGACGACGTCATTGCCCGACGTGTCGTCCCCATAGTACTGGCCGATCGCGTCGCGATCCGTCCAGCTGTTCTTGCCCGTGAACACGGCCATCTTGCACCTCTCGATCGTAAAAATGGTCAAATCGCGTCGTCTGGTCGGGGGCGGCCAACGTCATCCGTGATCCGCGCCCGGCAAATTGGCATCTGTCGTCTTAACGGCAACCGCCACGAGCGCCGGGTCAGCCGTTCAAGGTGACGGCCACAGTCGTTGGCTGTTCAGTAAAATCTCGCCGGTCGGTCTTATGCCCGCTTTGGCCGGAAACGCGGTGGCCGAAGCATCCAGGGCCGCCCTTCGGCCGCGAGATTTCGAAAAGCAGGGGCCAGGACGGCAGGAGATACGAAAACTGGGACGAGGATCGGCTTCATGAGGGTGGATTTCCCGAACAGCATCACGTCGAACTGATAAAAAAGGCCAGCATCAGCGCAGGCTTCCGGCACTGTCGCCCATAACCGATGATCTTGCGGATAAGACCCGGTCGCAGCGGGAAGGATCGGCAGCTTCTACACGACGCCCGATCTATCGATCACGGGGCCGTTACGCCAACAAATTCGGCTAATCCGGCATTAGCGCCGCTTACCGCCAGTGGGCGAAGTCAGTCGAAGACATCGATGCGATAACCGTCATGGAGGGTTGTGCGGCCTGACGATCCAAACGCCGACTGGAAGGTTCTCATGGCGCTGGTGCCATCCTGATCTTCGTCGGTGGAGCCAAGCCAGTTGACGCAGACGATGCGCGGACGCCGCGCAAGAAGCCACGCCGCCAGCTGGCGGATCTCGGCCTCGCCCAGGAAATAGAGCACCTCGGACAGCAGGACCAGGTCGGGTTGCAAGGCGGGAAGCTTCTCGGGAATGCAGGCTTCGAGGACATCCACATGCGGATGCTCAGCAACTGCCTTTCGCGCCAGGGCGACCGCCCTGGGAATGCAGTCCACCCCGGTCAGCCTGTCGCAGCGCGGGGCAAGCAGCGCAAGAAGCGTCCCGTTTCCGCAACCGATCTCCAGCGCGTTCCTGAACGGACCTTCCCCTACAGCAGCCAGAGTCGCGGCAAACTTCGACTGCTCGTAGGGGCTGGCTCGGTGGTTCCACGGATCGTCGCACCCGGCATAGAGCGAAGCCAGATGTCGCAACGTACTCTCAAGGGGCAAGAAACACCTCCGGCTCGGTCAGGAACAGGTGCTGCAGCTCCGGCTCCATGGTGAAGCCGCCGGGGTCGTCAGTGATCAGGCCGGTCATCTGACTTTCATGACAGGAAAGGGCGGCGGCCTTTTCCGGCCGATCAGCGCAAAGCCGGTATCCGGCCCCCGGGAACGGCAGATCGGGGCGCAGGCGGCCCCAGATGGGATAGGCCAAGTGGCCCAGATCCGACCGCGATCGTGCCACCGCCTTCGCCAGCCGGGCGCAGGACTGGTGGTCGACATGCGGATCGCCCGCCCAGGTGGAGAAGAACAGCGCGCCCTGCGGCACCAGCGCCGAAACCTGCGTGACGGCCGGCCCCCCGTCGGGCGCCGCGCAATCCGGAAAGCCCAGGTGGTGGACCTTGATCGGGCCAAGATGGGCCATGGCGTCCGCCAGTTCCTTCCGCCGCTGCGCCACAAGCCGGGGCTTCGGCCACAGGGCGGAGCCCGGATGCGACCGGTGACCGTCCGTCACGCAGATCACCCGGCAGTCAAGGCCCAGTGCCGCGGCCTCGGCCAGAAGCGCGCCGCAGCCCAGGGTCTCGTCGTCGGGATGGGGCGCAAGGACGACAAGAGCCTGCCGCCCGTCCAGCAGCCCGGCCGCATCGACGGGCACGAAACCGTCGACGGGCTGCAGGCGCATCACGGCCATCGCCCGCCCTCGACCATCCGGTCCATGACGGCCTGCGACAGCCCGTCCGGGTTGGCTTGCCGCAGATAGAAGCCGAGGTCGCGGCGGATGCGTTCGGCCGGATGCCCCTGCATGAAGGACGCCGCACCGAGGGCGTCGTCCATCGCGGCCAGAAGCGCCTTCGCCTCGTCGGCGACCACGAGGCGTGCCAGGATGGCTGGGTCCGCGGCCGAGGCGGGTGCGCCCGGAACCTCGACCCCGCGGGCGGCGTCTTCCAGCCACAGGCGAGAGGTTTCGCAGGCCACCACCATCCGGCGCAGGCGAAGCGATTGCAGCGGGGCAGAGGCCTGGCCACGCTGCTGAAGCTGCGCCGCCGCGATTTTGGTCAGGGTCCGCATGGCGCCCATCTGCACTGCGGCGTAACGCCAGACGCCGCCCTGGAAGTGCGGCTCGGCCAGATAGTCGCCCGGCCGGCCCAACGGCACCGCCTCGGACGCGGCCAGCCCGTCCAGATCGCAGCGTCCCGATGCGGTCGAGGTCATGCCGGACGGGTGCCATTCCTCGGGATAGAGCCGCCCGGCCAGTTGCGCGCGCGTGAACAGCAAAAGCTGCGGCCTGTCATCGTCGCGCACCGACACGATGGCGCAGTCAAGGACGTCGGCACCGCTGGCAAACAGCTTCGAGCCCCGCAACGTCCCGCCGTCAAGGACCGCCGGGTGCAGACCGTCTGCGCCCCAGATGCCGAAAAGCGCGCCCGCGGACACATCGGCAAGCAGGCGCTCTTTTGCCGGCCCGGCATAAAGCTGCACCAGCTTGACGGCGTTCACATGGCCCTCGAACAGCCGCCCTGCGGACAGGCTGGCGCCGCCCACGGCGGCCAGCGCCGACAGCAGCTCCAGCGGGGCCTGGGGATGGTGTGCAAGGTCGCGGCAGGCCGCGAGAAGGCCGCTGTCGCGCAGGGCGGCGACAAGTGTCGCACCCGTCGGCCCGTCCCGGCCATCCTGGGGCGCGTTCTGCAGCAAGGTCACCGCGCGACCGATTTCAGGTCGCATCGGTCAACCCGCTCCGCATGAAGGGCCGGACCTCCTCTGCCAGGAAAACCTCAAGGCCGGGCAACGCGCACTCCAGATCCGACGCCCGCTGCGCAGGTCCGTGGGAGACTGAGCGATCGGGCCAGAGGACGCGCTGCCCCTCGCGGGTCGCTTTCCAGAGGCTTTCGATATGCGGTCTGGCCAGCATCGACTGATCGGCCACCGGATCAGAGCTCAGGCTGCGTGCCCTGAGGCAGGCCGCCATGCCGCCCACGGCGCGGCCGTCCAACCGGCCCGACACGGCGGCCCGCATGGCGGGACAGTACCGCACCCGCAGGCCCTGGACCTCGACCCGGTGGACCAGCGCCCGGTCTTCGCCGAAACCGACCGGGGGCAGGCCGCCGATGGCGTCATAGGTGCTTGCCCGCATCGCCAGCGTGGCCCCGGATTCCATGTAATGCGGCCGCGACAGGCCATCCTGGCGCCCGCTCAGCAGGTCGGCCGCAAACCGGATCTCGTGCATGATGCAGCCGTATTCCCGTTCGATCCGGGCAATCCGGCTGCCGGCGGCCTCGGCCGGCAGTTCCTCTACCTCGATCGCGCCGCAGACCAGTTCGGACGTAGCTAAACCATGAAGGCCGGCTTGAAACCATTGCGGGGCTACGACCGCGTCAGCATCGGTCGTCATCAGCACGCCCCGCGGCGCCCGGTCGGCCGCCATTTCCATGGCCAGACGTCGCGCGCCCCCGGCATTCGCAAGCGGCGGGGGCAAGGTAACCTCCTGCACATGAAGCCCGATGGACAGTGTGCAAGCAATGCTGCCGATCCGCGCGATCGTCCCGTCGCTCGAGTTGTTCACCAGAACGACGATAGAAACAGGCAGCGCAACTTCCCGTGCGGCACGGTCAATCGCCAAGAGCGCGGCTTGGATGCGGCTTTCCTCGTCCTTGACGGGAATGGCAACGACGATCCGGTCGATGGGCGCGTGATACGATGGCATCTGATCCTGGGCGCGAGGTTTGCCCATGAACGCGCCCGTGATCAGGATGTTCCAGCGGCGCCACCGATGATGCGGTGACAGCACCGAAGTCCAGGGTTCGGCAGCAGTCCCGGACACATCTTGCCATGGGGTGGGCGATGCCGGACCGGGCATTCGGTTCAGGCGGCCAGCCCGGCATAGATGCCCTCTAAGGCGGTCAGTTCGGCGTGGCTGCCGATCTCGGCGATGCGGCCCTCGGCCATCACGACGATCCGGTCGGCGTTGCGGATCGTGCCCAGCCTGTGGGCGATGACCAGCGTCGTCCGGCCAACCGAAAGCGCGTCCAGCGCCGACTGGATTTCGCGTTCGGTCTGGCTGTCGAGGGCGCTCGTCGCCTCGTCCAGAATCAGGATCGGGAGGTTCTTCGGGAAGGCCCGCGCAATGACCACCCGTCAGCATCACGCCGCGTTCGCCGACAAGCGTGTCCAGCCCCTGCGGCAGCGCCGCGATCAGCGTCGTCAGTTGGGCCTGCGCGGCGGCGTCGCGGATATCGTCCTCGGACGCCCCAAGGCGGCCATAGGCGATGTTCTCGCGCAGCGTGCCGCCAAGCAGGAAGACGTCCTGGCTGACCAGCCCGATCTGCCGGTGCAGGCTGTTCAGGCGCATCTGCGGCAGTGCTTACCCGTCGATCGTGATCTGCCCCTCCGTCGATTCATAGAACCGGGGCAACAGCGCCAGAAGCGTCGTCTTGCCCGCTCCCGAGGGACCGACGAAGGCGGTCCAGCGTGCTGCCGAACAGGCTGTCAAAGCCGAAGGCCCGCAGGTGGCGGGCGTCCCCGATATCGACCAGGGCCACCGGGCGGGCAGAGTGCGGCGACAGCCGCGCGGCGGCGGCGTCCAGCGCCTTGTCGGCCAGTTCCAGCGCGGCCCTGCCAGCCGAAGGGTGGTCCACATGTTCG